>QGUH01000971.1 GCA_003242355.1 Pseudomonadota bacterium | reverse complement strand
TTCCCGGGTTCGCGGGGGGGGGCCGCCCCCCGTGGGGTGGTGGGGGGGGGCGGGCGGCCACCCCGGAGCCGGTGCCCGCGAGCTTGTTGGAGCGCTCGCCGGCGCGGGCGCGAGCGCGGTGCTCTTCGAAGTCGCCTCGGTCGATCGGGGCCTCGCGGAGCTCGAGCACGCACGCGCGCCGCTCGGCGCAGCGGGGCTCGCTCCGGGCGTGCTGCTCGCCGCGGGTCCGTCCTCGGTGCGGGGCTTCGAAGATCCCGACTCCGATCCAGAGCGGTGGGTGCAACGCGCGCTCGAGCTCAGCGAAGCGGGGGCGCGCATTCTCGGTGGTGGCGCGGGCACGACCGAAGCTCATACGCGCGCGCTCGCGCTGGCGCTCGGCGTTTTGCATCCTTCGACGCCTCCTACACGGAGCGGTGCACCGCTCGACCGTGAGGCGAGCGGCTGCTAGCGCACGCTCCAACTCAGGTGCCCATGGCCGACGCGACAGCCGAAGACAGCCGTCCCATTCGGGGCACGGACGATTTGCTCGCCATCTTCCAGGCAGCGGAGAAGCCGCCGAGCGCCTTCCGTATCGGCGCCGAGTCGGAGAAGTTCGGCGTGCACGCCGAGACCGGAGCGCCGCTCGCGTACGACGGTCCCTTCGGGGTCGTGCGCATCTTCGAGGCGCTGATCGAACGTGGGTTCGTTCCGGAGCGGGAAGTAGAAGGCGGCCCCATCGTGGCGTTGCGTCGCGGGAGGACGTCGATCACCCTCGAGCCGGGCGCTCAGTTCGAGCTGAGCGGCGCGCCGCTTCCGGATCTGCACGCGGTGCGCGCGGAGCTCGAGGCGCACTTCGCGGAGCTCGCCCCCATCTCCGAACGGATGAACATCGCCTGGCTCGGCGTCGGGTTCCATCCCCTCGCGCGTCAGGAGGATCTGCCCTGGGTTCCGAAGCAGCGGTACGCGGTGATGCGCGAGTACCTGCCGCCGCTCGGTTCCGGCGCGCTCGACATGATGCGGCGGACCGCGACGGTCCAGGTCAATCTCGACTTCTCGAGCGAGGCGGACGCGATGCGCAAGCTCGTGCTCGCATTGCGCCTGTCGCCGATCGTGCACGCGATGACGGCGAACGCGCCGTTCGTCGAGCGGCGCCTGGCGGGCAAGAAGAGTTTGCGTGGAGACGTGTGGCTGCGCATGGATCCCGCGCGTTCCGGGCTCGTGGAGCGCGTGCTGCGCGCCCGCGCGCCGCGCTATCTCGATTACGTCGAGTGGGCGCTCGATGCGGGGATGTTCCTCATCAAGCGCAACGGCCAGGTGCTCGCCAACACGGGGCAGACGTTCCGCGACTTTCTCGCGAACGGCTACCGCGGTGAGCGCGCGACCGTCGCCGACTACAAGGTGCACCTGAACACGCTCTTTCCCGAAGTGCGCCTCAAGAACACGCTCGAGGTGCGCGGCTGCGACACGCTTCCGCTCGAGCTCGCGCCGTCGGTGCCGGCGCTGTTCACCGGCACCCTCTACGACGAGCGGGCGCTCGAGCAGGCAGAAGCGCTCGTCGCGCCGCTGTCCTTCGACGTGATTCAGGCGGCGCGCCCGGAGCTCGTCACGCGGGGCCTCGAGGCGCGCATCGGCGACCGCTCCGTGCGTGCCCTCGCCGAGTCGCTGCTCGAGATCGCCGCCGGAGGACTGGATCGCCGTGCCCGTCGCGACGAAAAGGGGCGGACGGAGCGCGTGCACCTCGAGCCGCTCGCAGCGCGCGTTCTCCGCGGCAGGACGCCGGCCGACGAGCTGCTCGCGGGGCTCGAGGGCACCGGGCCGTACTCGGTGCAGGAGCTCATTCGGCGCACGCGCGCGATTCCGGTGTGAGCGCCAGGAAAAGGCAGGAGGCCGGCGCTTCGCCGCGTCGACGCGTGGGTCCCGGCGCGGCGCGCTTCCGGTCTCTGCCGGACGAGACCGCGCGCGGGACGAATCCGATCATTCGAGCGCGCGCACGGCTTCGAGCAGCTCGCGCCCGTGACCGCGCGGCGTGACCTCGGGAAACACGCGCGCGATGCGACCCTGCTCGTCGATCACGAACGACACGCGCGTCGCGCGCCCGTTGCGGAGCGGCACGCCGAAGGCGCGCGCGATCGAGCCGTCGGTGTCTGCCGCCAAGTGGAACGGGAGCGCGTGCTTTTCGGCGAACGCACGGTGGGAATCCGCATCGTCCGTCGAGACACCGATCACGATCGCCGACGTCGTTTGGATCTCCGACCAGAGATCCCGAATCTCCTGGGCTTCGACGGTGCAGCCGGGCGTGTCGTCCTTGGGATAGAAGTAGACGACGACGGGGCGCCCGCGCAGCGCCGCGAGCGTGAGCGTTTCGCCCGTGTGCGTGTGCAGGCGCACCT
>QGUH01000970.1 GCA_003242355.1 Pseudomonadota bacterium | reverse complement strand
TTATAAAAGACCGATCCCCCGCGTTCACGATCCCGCGCGTTCACGATCCCCCGCGTTCACGATCCCGCGCGTTCACGATCCCCCGCGTTCACGATCCCGCGCGTTCACGATCCCCCGCGTTCACGATCCGCGCGTTCGCGATCTCGCGCGCGTTCGTCGCACGCGCGCAACCCTCTGAATACCGCGCTCGATGAGCGCGTTCGATGAGCAATCGCCTTCGTCTGCCGAGGTGAAATTCGCCGGCGCTGATCCCCGCAGGGCCGCTCGCCGCGGCGTTCCCCGCGCAGGTGAGCTCGGAGGCGCTCTTCCCAAATCCGGCGCTCCGCTCGGTTCTTTGGTCTCGGCGCGATTCCCACCGTTCGTGTTTTTTTTTTGGATCGCCGCCCAGTTCGAAGGATCGGCGCCCTCGTCTGCTTTTTGCAGGAGCAACGCGCAAACGCCCGCTGCGGAAGTGAGTCCCATCGGGCGGACACGCATACGGAAACTCCGTTCGCTGTTCTCCGCTCCCGCCGATGCGTTCCATAACCGTTTCGAACCATGCCGAGTCTGGCGACACGTGGCTCACGGCTCCGCGCCGGCGACGGGCAGTCATGCGGGCAGAAGCTCTGGTCCGCCGCGCTTCCGGGACGGAAACTCCGTTCGCTGTTCTCCGCTCCCGCCGATGCGTTTCCATAACCGTTTCGAACCGCGCCGAGTCTGGCGACACGTGGCTCACGGCTCCGCGTCGGCGACGGCCAGTCATGCGGGCAGAAGCTCTGGTCCGCCGCGCTTCCGGGACGGAAACTCCGTTCGCTGTTCTCCGCTCCCGCCGATGCGTTTCCATAACCGTTTCGAACCGCGCCGAGTCTGGCGACACGTGGCTCACGGCTCCGCGTCGGCGACGGCCAGTCATGCGGGCAGAAGCTCTGGTCCGCCGCGCTTCCGGGACGGAAACTCCGTTCGCTGTTCTCCGCTCCCGCCGATGCGTTTCCATAACCGTTTCGAACCATGCCGAGTCTGGCGACACGTGGCTCACGGCTCCGCGTCGGCGACGGCCAGTCATGCGGGCAGAAGCTCTGGTCCGCCGCGCTTCCGGGAACGTTCCGTCGCACGGACTCGGGAAGCGTTTCCTGTCGGGTGAGCGGGGCTCGTGGCAGGATCCACGGTGATGCGATCGGCGGCAGACGTCGTGGTGATTGGAGCGGGCATCATGGGGCTCGCGGTCGCTTACGAGCTCGCCCGGCTCACGGCCGGCAAGATGTCGGTGGTGGTGGTGGACGCGAGCTACCTCTGCGGCGGAGCGAGCGGGCGCAACGGCGGCGGCGTCCGCGCCCAATGGTCCGATGCGATCAGCGTGGAGCTGATGAAGGAGAGCCTCGCCGAGTTCCGCTCGTTCGCGCGGCGCCACCGCATCAACACGTGGTTCCGCGCGGGAGGCTACTTGTTCCTCGCGCGCACCGAAGCGCGCGCCGAGGAGCTCGCGCGCAGCGTGGAGGTGCAACGCGGCGCCGGCCTCGACACGCGCTTCCTCGATCGCGCCGAGGTGAAGGGAATCGTGCCCGAGCTTTTCACGGACGACGTGCTCGTCGGAAGCTACAACCCGCACGACGCCGTCGTCTTTCCCTGGCCGATCGTCTGGGGGTACGCAGAGGGAGCGCGCGCGCTCGGTGTCGAAATCCACACCTTCACGCGCGTGACGGGCATCGAGGTGAAGGACGGCCGCATCGGCGCGATCGACACCGATCGCGGTCGCATCCAGACGAGCACCGTCGTGCTCGCGGCCGGCGCCCACAGTCCCGAGGTCGCGCGGCTCGCGGGCGTCGAGCTCCCGACGCGACCGCACCGGCACGAGATCTGCGCGACGGAGCCGCTCAAGCCGTGGCTCACCCCGCTCGTCGCCGATCTCACCGATGGCCTCTACTTTTCCCAGTCCACGCGCGGTGAGATCGTGGGCGGCATCGGCAACGACCGAGTTCCCGAAGGCCCCGTGCAAACGTCGTCCGGGCGCTTTCTCGCTCTGTATGCGCGCGCGCTCGTCGCCCGCTGCCCGCGATTGGGAGCGGTCCGTGTGCTTCGTCAGTGGGCGGGCTTGTACGACATTTCCCCCGATCAGCGACCCATCGTCGGCAGCGCGGGAGAACCCGAGGGGCTTTTCCTCACGAGCGGATTCATGGGGCACGGGTTCATGATGGCGCCGGTCATCGGAAAGCGACTCGCACGCTGGATCGTTCGGGGGGAATCGAGCAGCGAGCTCGAGGCGTGGCGGCTGTCGCGATTTCGCGAAGGGCATTTGCACGAAGGCGGCATGATCATCGGATGAGGCCAGGCCCGAGGGTCGCGGAAGGCCGCAGAGCCGAGGTAACGCGACGCGCCGCCTACCCCTCCATTCGTTG
>QGUH01000969.1 GCA_003242355.1 Pseudomonadota bacterium | reverse complement strand
CCGGTTTGCAATTCCGCCACCTTCGCGGGTGATGGGTGTGTTCGGGCACCGAAGCGCCGCCTTCGCGGCTGCCCCGTTGCCCGGGGCGAGGGGTTCTAGCTCGCCCCGGGGCGGCTCGGCAAGGCCTTCGCGCGTCAGCGCGCCTTTTCGGCCGGCAGGGGGGGAGGGGCCGCCTTCGGCAGGGGCGGAGGCACCGACCGGGAGCCGTTCGAGAACGAGCCTGCGCCGTCGCCGTGCGCTTGCTCGTAGCGCGTGCGTTCCTCGAACAGAACGACCTTGATGAGCGAGTCCACGTCCGCGTCGCGGATGACCGGATCGTTCGTGTCGATGCTCGGATCGAGCAGCTCGATGAGGGCGAGCAGGGCCGTCGTCAGGTGTTGCTGGTTCGGGAACGAGTCGCGAATGCACTCCTCGCGCGCTTCGTCGGTGGAGGCCGTCAGGAGCTCCGCGTACATGCTCTCGATCGAGAGCAGAATGCTCGTGCTGAGCTCGGCGTGCCGCGGCGGCAACCGATTGATGGCGGTGAGCCCTTCGATGACCTTCTTGCGGGCCTCGCCCTCGTCGTCGGTGGCCGCCGGCTCGAGGATATCGGCGTCGACGACGGTGCCCGCATCGAGGCCCGGATCGGTGGACTCCTCGGGCCCGGCCGCGGGCGCCGGCACGGAGGCGGGCTTCGGCGGCGGACCTTCACGGCGCGGCGCGCTCTCCATGGCGTCCGAAACCGAAATCTCGTCGTCGAGATCTCCGAACGCGGTGTCGTCGACGATGACGTTCGACGACAGAGTCGACGAGGACGCTTGAGACGTCGCGGCCGACTGCATCCCGACGGCGCTCGACGCAGACGAATCCGAGCCGGAGCCGGGCGCCGGTGCGGGACGCGCGGGCGGAGGACGGCGGCCACCGCTGCTCGTGAAGCGGGCCGGCTCGGCGACACGGTGCACGATGACCTTCTCCCAAACGAGGTCGAGGGGCAAATAACCGAGCAGACTGCGCAGCGGGACCACATCCATCAACGTGGCTTCGGTGAGGGACGCGCCCTGTCGCCCGAGGTCGAGCGCGTGCTCGAGCACGCGCTGCAGCTCACGCACCGGCAAGCGCTCCGCGATGGTCGAGAACCCGACTCCATCGCCGATGTCTTGCGTGGTCAAAAGCTCCTCTTCCATGGCCGTCTCGATGAGGAATGCCATCCGCTCCACGGCGCGATCGCGTTCGGTGCCGTTCGCCTTGTGGAAGTCCCCTTCGAAGGCGAAGCTCCAGAGTCGGTCGGCTTCCAAGTAGCGAACGCGGTCGTCCGCTTGGAAGAGCGACAGCAGATCCGCGGGCGTGGTCAGATCTTCTTCGAGCGCGATCTGAAGATCTTCGGCGGCCGACTCGGTGCTCTTCTTTCTTGCAATCTTCTCGTGAACTCCGGCGGCTATGACGAGGATATTCTTACGAAGTTCCGGCGCCGCCTCGAGCGCCCGCATCAGGTCGAGCGGACCGAAATGCCGGAGGAAGTCCTCCGGGGTCTTCCAACCGTCCTCGAGCGCGTGCACGACGACGCGGGAGAGGAATCGTTCGGTACCGGACTTGAGGCTTGACTTGAAAGCGGACGAAGAGCCCTCGGAAGATTTCTTGGCCATGGTTGCAGCATCGTATTAGGCGCGCCGGGCCCTCACAACGGGGCATCGCTCGTGACGATGCTTTTCCGTTGTTCGCAAATAGAAGCCTTCGTTCCGAGCACGCGTGTGCGATTACCGTGGAGACGACTCCCGGGGGTTTCGTCCGTTCAGGTGAGCAGAGTGCCGGCGCACACCAACGACGTCGGAGGAAGGGAGTCGCTTTCCGCCGTGATCACGAGCGGTGCCGTCGGCGCCTCCCGGATCTCGGATGGCCGTCGACGCGCGGGCCCGCCGATGGCTCTCGGGCCACGGGTTCGTCGGCCCGGCTCTCTCGTGTTCGTTCCACTTCGCGCTTTCGGGAGCGCGGTCGTGGGGGCACGCGAGTCGCGAGGAGACGAGCCTACCGAGTGGGAGTCGACACGTACCTTCGCGAGCGCGGGTCTCCCGACACGGAACGCCGAGCGGATGGGGAGCAGACGGCGCGCTCCGTTGCAGAAGGCGAGCTCCGGGAGTCTGGGGCGTGCTCGGTATTCGACGTGGAGGTGTCGCTCGTTCGGGGCGACTGGAGGGCTGCGCCGTTCGTCGAGCGTCTTCGAGAACGCCGAGCGGTTGGAGGGCTCGGCGTTGTCGTCGCTTTCCCGTACGGGCGGTACGGGCCACCCCCCGTGCGACCCACTCGTCCCCGGAGACGCGGGCTTGGACGGAAGGGGAGGGGTCGTTTCGGCGCCCGGCCCGGGGTTCGAGAACGTGCTTCAAAAATGCCAAAAAATG
>QGUH01000968.1 GCA_003242355.1 Pseudomonadota bacterium | reverse complement strand
CCGCCCCCGCGCTCGTGCAGCGCCCCGGCGATCGCGACGTGTGGCCCAACCCGCCGCCGCTTCCGCTCACCACCGCCGAGATGGATGCGATCTACGAGCTGCCGTACCGGCGCCGGCCGCATCCTTCCTACGGCGACGCGAAGATCCCGGCGTACGAGATGATCCGCTTCTCGGTCACGATCCAGCGCGGCTGCTTCGGCGGCTGCACCTTCTGCTCGATCACCGAGCACGAGGGGCGCATCATCCAGAGCCGCTCGGAAGACTCGGTGATCCGCGAGATCGAGACGGTGCGCGACACGGTGCCGGGCTTCACCGGCGTCATCTCCGATCTCGGCGGGCCGACCGCGAACATGTACCGGCTCGCCTGCAAGAGCCGCGAGATCGAGGCCGCCTGCCGCAAGCCTTCGTGCGTGTACCCGGACATCTGCGGCAACCTGAACACCGACCACACGCCGCTGATCCGGCTCTACCGCCGCGCCCGCGCCGTGCCGGGCGTCAAGAAAGTGCTGATCGCCTCGGGCGTGCGCTACGACCTCGCGATCGAGTCGCCCGCGTACGTGAAGGAGCTCGTGACGCACCATGTCGGCGGCTACCTCAAGATCGCGCCCGAGCACACGGAGCCCGGGCCGCTCTCGAAGATGATGAAGCCCGGGATCGGCAAGTACTACCGCTTCAAGGAGCTCTTCGAGCGCTACTCGCGCGCCGCCGGCAAGGAGCAGTACCTGATTCCGTACTTCATCGCCGCGCACCCGGGCACGACCGACGAGGACATGCTGAACCTCGCGCTCTGGCTCAAGAAGAACGGCTTTCGCGCCGACCAGGTGCAGGCGTTCCTGCCGTCGCCGATGGCGACCGCAACCGCGATGTACTACACGGGCAAGAACCCGCTGCGCAAAGTGACGCGCGACTCGGAGGAAGTCTTCACCGCGAAGCGCCTCAAGCAGCGGCGGCTGCACAAGGCGTTCCTGCGCTACCACGACCCGAACAACTGGCCGCTGCTCCGCGAAGCGCTGCGGCGCATGGGCCGCGCGGACCTTATCGGCCCGGGCAAGCACCACCTCGTGCCGCCCTGGCAGCCCCCGGGCACGGGCGAGAATCCCGAAGGAAAACGTACCAAGGGCAGCTTTCGCACTCAGCACACCGGGCTTCCGCCCGCACCTCGTGTCGAAAAGCCGCCGCGCAAGCTACCACGCCGTAGCCGGGCGGCTAACCTCTCGAAATAGCGTAAGGACGACGCGTCGCTGCGCACGCGGCGACGCGAGTTCCTAGCGTCCGCGGGTACGTTTCAAGATTGCTTCGTCGCTTCGCGGTTCGCAATGAGCTGCGCTACCGGTCAAACGATTCCCCACATGGACGGCGGACAAGAGGTCGCTACTGCTGCTTGCCCAGCCCCAATGAGGAGAGGATCCAGCTGATCGGAGTACCGATGGCGTAGTACTTGCGACACGTACCGGAGAGGTCCTTGAGCGGCGTCCTTACGAAAAGAGAAAGTGGCTACTCTTAACAAGGAGGGGTACCGGCAAGTACAGAAGTTCCCGCCCCATGAGCAACATCGAGAATTCCGACTTCTTGGTTCGGGTGACGAGCGCGTTTAACAACTTGCTCGCGCGGCACGCTTTGAAGCTAGAGTCAAGCCTGTACGATTCAAGAGCTTTCGGAAATGCTGCCGTCACTCTCGTCGGTAAGAACTTTAGGGTCAGGTTGATTAGAGACCGGGCTGACCTGATCGCCCGGATCGCGAGCGCAGCTGACGCTGAAGATTGGTTTCCTCTTGCATGGGTATTGAGTGCGATCGGTGTTCCTTTGCCGCCGCCCGCAGGCCTGCTAGCGCCTGAACAGGCAGCGGAGCTGGTCGAGCGTTACTTAAACGACCTCGAACGCGGTTTCGATCAGAGTCATATCGAACAAACCAGAAAGCAAGAAAACACCATACGTCGTAGTTTCGAGGGCAGTTCGCGGGTCGCTCGGCCAGCGTGGGCTTCAGCAGTAATTGCGCAGGTTACGACGCGGACAGTTAAAACGAGAATACATTCTCATAAGCGAAAGACACGCCGCACTCGGCGCGGACGCTCCACCTGTTCGGCACATTTCTCCTGCCAATCGTAGTTGCGGCGTACATTGTGGCGGCGGTCTACAGGTAGCGTATTGGCAACCGTAGTCGCTACAAGCTCCCATCCAGGTACTGGCGCGCAATGCATAGAGAACAAAGGGTCGTGATCCTTACCAAGCGAGAAGTGATGTATCTCCGACGTCCCCCCGTATTTGAGTAGCACGGCGATCTAGAGTCCAATCCCCAACGACAAGGAGATTGGACGTGAAGAAGCGTTTTACCGAGGAACAGATCATCGGCTTCCTGCGTGAGGCCGAGGCTGG
>QGUH01000090.1 GCA_003242355.1 Pseudomonadota bacterium | reverse complement strand
GGCCTCCGCAATCTCCTCCTCGTCCACGAGCACGACGCCTTCGGCATAACGCCGCGCCACCCGCCGTGTGAGGGCCCCGACCTCCTGAACCGCGATGCCGTCCGCGATGGACTTGCCGGCGGGCCCAGGCGGCGACTCGGCGGCTTCGAAGGCGCGCTTCATCCCCGGAAACGCCCGTGACTCGACCCCGTAAACACGGACGTCGGGTCGCAGCGACTTCACGGCGCAGGCGACTCCGGCGAGCAGCCCGCCTCCCCCCACGGGCACGACGACGGCCTCGACGTCCGGACACTGTTCGAGGAGCTCGAGCCCAATCGTGCCCTGGCCGGCCATGACGGCCGGGTCGTCGAACGGGTGAACGTACACGTAACCGTGCTCGCGAGCGAGGTCGGCCGCGTGCTTCGCGGCCTCGTCGTAGCTCTTGCCGTACAGCTCGACGCGCGCCCCGAACCTTCTCGTGGATTCGATCTTCACGAGCGGCGTGCTCTCCGGCATGACCACGCTCGCGGCAATGCCCAGGCGTCCGGCATGGAGCGCCACCGCCTGTGCGTGATTTCCGGCACTCGCGGTGATCACGCCGCGGGCGCGCTCGTCGTCGGTGAGCAAGAGCAGCCGATTGCACGCCCCGCGCTCCTTGAAGGATCCGGTGTGCTGCAAGTTCTCGAGCTTCAGGAACAGGCGCGTGTCGGTCAGCTCGGAGAGCCAGGCGCTCTCCGCGCACGGGGAGACGGCGACGCGCCCCCGAATCCGCTCGGCGGCCTCCCGAACGTCCGCCAGCGTGAGGACTTCTGGCTCCACGACACCGAGTCTACCGCCGGCGCGGGGAGACCTGCCCGACACACAAAGGCACACCGTATCCGTGTCGCGCGGTGCCGGCGTTCGCGCTCGCGCCGACCGGAACCGGCCAAAATACTTAGGAGTTACCGGATGTTGATTGACCGGCGCGAGCCCGGCATTTAGGCTTACTAGCCAGCGCCCCATCGACCGGCACTTGCCGGCTCGAGCGCGGTGCTTCGGCCCGACTCCCGTGGCGATTGATCGCGAGAAAATATTCCAAGCCGCTCAGAAGTACATCGAGCGGAAGCGGTACGACCGCGCGATAGCGGAGTATCAGCGCATCGTTCAGGAAGATCCGAACGACGCGAGAACGCTGCTCAAGATCGGCGACCTGCAAGCGCGCCTGCGCGCCTACCCGGAGGCCATCGCCACCTACGATCGCGTCGCTCAGTACTACACGGCCCAGGGCATGTCCCTGAAGGCGATCGCCGTCTACAAGCAGATTCGGGAGATCGTGCGCAAGCACGTGCCCGAGCTCGCCGATCGCTATGCGTACATCGGGCCACGGCTCGCCGAAATCTACACGGAGCTCGGTCTCATCAGCGACGCGCTCGCCGCGTGGGACGAAGTGGCGACGCGGCTGCTCAAGGCCGGACGCGATCGGGAGGCCATCGACGTTTTCCGGCACATGGTGCAACTCGACGGGAGCAATCCGCTCCCGCATCTGCGCCTCGCGGAAGCGTGCTGTCGAGTCCACGCCCTCGACGAAGCCGTCATGGCGTTCTCTCGAGCCGGGGACCTGCTGCTCGAGCTCGGGCGTCGCGACGACGCGCTGAAGGTGATCGAGCGACTGCTCCACTTCCGCGCCGAGCCGCTCATCGCGCGGCGTGCGGCGGAGCTCTACCTCGAGCGCGGCTCGCGTGAAGACTGCATGCTCGCGCTCGCGAAGCTGCAGATCAGCTTCCAGGCGGATCCGAAGGATCTGGACACGCTCGGCCTCCTGGCGCGCGCCTTCACCGGCATCGGACAGGGGCAGAAGGCCATCGAGGTGTACAAGGAGATGGCGCGGCTCGCTCGGGAACAGGGCCGCGTCGATCTGCTCCCGGGGCTCATCGAGCGCTTGCGCGCCTCGGCGCCCGACGACCACGCCCACGTGCTCGAAAGCCTCCTTCCGCCGCTCGCTCCCCCCGAGACGATCGTGCCGGATCCGAACGAGGCCGAGATCGTCGAGGTGGATCTGCTCGAGCCGGCCGAGCCCGCTCAAGCGCGCACGGTGCGCCCGCGCGAGCGCAGGCCGTCGAGCCGTCCCTCGAACCGCGCCCCGACCGAGCGCGTTCGCGCCGAGCCTCGCGAGTTCGACGTGCACGCGCACGCGAAGAAGGCGCTCGCCGACGCCGAGTCGTTCCGCCGACTGCGCCTGTTCTCGAAGGCCGTCGGCACCCTGAACCTGGCGCTCGAGGTCGATCCGCTCTCGATCGAGATTCGCGAGAAGCTCCGCCAGATCCTGCTCGAGGCGGGGGACCGCGAGGGCGCCATCGCCGAGAGCGTCAACATCGCCGCCGTCTACATGGATGCCGGCGACACGGAGCGTGCGGCCGCCCTGCTGCGCGAGGTGCTCCAGAAAGACCCGGAGCACGCGGGCGCGATTGCGCTTTTGCACCAGCTCACCGCGACCGAAGCGGCGGCCGCCGCGGACGCCGCGGCGTTGGCGCCTTCCGTGGAGGCGCTCGCGAGCGAGCCGCCGCGGGAGCTCTTCGGAAACGACGCCCCGCTGCCGTCGTACGACCTCGAGGAGATTTCACCCGAACGGGTGATTGCCGGTCCGGCGGCGATCGCACCACCGACGAGCGACGCGCTGCCGAGCTTCGCGCTCAGCGACGACGAGGCGCCCGAGCTCGTCGAAATCGAGGAGATCTCGGAGATCGAAGAGATTCGCGAGATCGAGTCGGGGGCGGATCCGAGCGCGCGCACGGCGCTCGAAGAGGCGCTGGAGGAGGCGGAGTTCTTCGCGGCGCGGGGCTTGTTCACCGACGCGCGCGCCATCTTGCTCGAGCAACTCGCGCGAACGCCGCACAACCGGCTCGTGCTCGAGCGCCTGCGCGAGGTGGAAGCGGAGCTCGGAGCCGAAGGGGGGAGCAAGACCATCGAGCGGTCGCAAGTCGGCGTCAGCGCGCCGCCGGATTTCGACCTGCCTGGCTCGCTCTCGGCGCTCGACGGGCTACGGCCCTCCGTGCCGTCGAGCGGCTCGTACGGGCGCGCGCGGCCGAGCCTTCTGCCCACCAGCGTCGACGTCGAGCAGTTCTTCGCGAAGTTCAAGGCGGGGATCCGCGCGGACGTCTCCGACAACGACGCCGCCACGCACTACGACCTCGCCCTGGCGTACCGGGAGATGGGACTTCTCGCCGACGCCGTGAAGGAGTTCGATCTGGCGGCGCGCGACCCCGAGCGCGAGTGCATGAGTTACGCGATGATAGGCCTCATGCATTTCGAGCAGGGCCAGCTGGGGCACGCCATCGAGGCGTACCGGCGCGCGCTCGCTGCCTCGTACAAGACGCGTGAGCAAGAGCTCGGGCTGCACTACGACATGGCGTTGGTGTACGAGCGCCTGGGAGACACCGAGGGCGCGCTCGAGCACTACCAGCTCGTCGCGCAGCTCGATCCGACGTACCGCGACGTCGAAGATCGCATTCAGGTGCTCACCGTGGGCGGCGAACGCCCGCAGCGCGAAGCGAGCGGAACGCGGGTCGTCAACGACGACGACGATTTCGAACGCGTCTTCGACGACCTGTTCGAAAGCAAGAGCCGCTAGAACGCCGATCGGTTCGACCGAGCGGCGTTCTAGGAAACCCGAAATCCAGGCTCAGGGCTTGGCAGGAGCTGCCGGGGCGGGCTTGGCGGCGGGTTGCGCGGGCTGGGCCGGCTTGGCGGGCTTGGGCGCAGGCTCCGGAGCGGCGCCCTGGTTGTACAGCGTGATGAGCTTGTCGGTCACGTCGAGGTCGCTCCGCACGTACGGCACGGCGTTCTTGTCGACGATGACGTCGTAGCCCTCTTGCGTCGCGATGCGACGAATGAGCCCCATCGCCTTCTGGAAGATGGGCTGCGTCAGCTCGCTCTGCTTCTTCTGCAGCTCCTTGTTGTATTCGACGAACACGGTCTGCAGCTGGACCATCTCGCGCTGCCACTTGTCGATGCGCTTGGCGAGGGCTTCCTTGCTGAGCACGCCCTTCTGCTTCTCGATGTCGTTGCGCTCCTTCTCGAGCTCGTCCTGCTTGCGATCGAGCTCTCGCTGACGGCTGTCGAACAGCTTCTTCAGCGTCGCCTGGGCACGCAACCCGTCTTCCGTCTCCATGATCGCGCGTTGCGTGTCGACGACCGCGATGCGCGTGACCTGCTGCGCAGCGGCCGAGCCGCCGAAGAGCAACAGCGAGGACGCGACCGCCAGAGAACCAAAACCGCGAATCCAACCGGACCAGCTCATGGGCGGGGCGTACCTTCGGCACGGTGGCCGGTCAAGGCGCGGAGACCTTGGCGCGGTAGGTCGCGCGTTTCAGGCCTGGTTGAGCTCGCGCTTGCGAGCGAGCGCCGCGCTCATGGCGTTGGCGGTGGCCCCGACGAGCGGCACCACGAACGCATAGTCCATGCGCTGGGGCCCGATGATGCCGAGCGCACCACCCGGCGCGCCCTCTTCGTCGCTGTAGCGAGCCGCGACGAGGCTGACCGGGCAGCCAACCATCCGGTTCGTCTCCTCACCGAGAAAGACCTGCACGTGGTCGGCGGCAATCGCGAGATCGAGCAAGCTGACGAGGCGCTCGCGATCCTCGAAGGCACGCAGGAGCTCACGGATCGCCTCGACGCTGCCGAACTCCGGCTGATCGAGCAGACGCGACTGCCCCTCGATGAGCACGTCCGCCGTCCGAGGCCCGCTGCTCATCGCGAGCAACAGCGAATGCCCGAGGCTGCGCAGGCGCCGCAGCTCGCCTTCCTGCTGCTCGAGCTGGCGCGCGAAGTAGTCGCGCACGGCAACGAGAGTGCAACCCGTCACGGCTTCCTCGAGCATGTTGTGGAGGCGCTCGAGATCCGCCTCTTCGATCGGATGATCGAGCGTCAGGAACCGATTTTCGACCGTTCCATCGGAACAGACGAGCACCGCCAAGAGTTCTTGCGGACGCGTGCGGATGAAGCGGATCTTGAGCAGCGTCCGGGAATCGCTCCGCTTGCGGAGCACGAGCGCCGGCGCCCCGCTCATGCTCGAGAGCAGCCGGCCGGTTTCTTGGAGCAAATCGGCTCCGGGAGGCAGCTCGGTGAAGTGCTCCGAGATGCGCGACACCTCGTCTTCCGGCAACGGACGCTGCTGCATCACGGCGTCGATGAACACGCGGAACGCGGTTGGAGTGGGCACACGCCCCGCCGACGCATGCGGCTGCGAGAGGTATCCAGAATCCTCCAAATCCGCGAGCACGTTGCGAATGGTCGCGGGCGAGAGCGAGAAACCGTACTTCTTGCTCAGCGTGCGACTACCGACCGGCTCCCCTGTCGCGATGAACTCCGTGACGAGGGCGTAGAGGACGGAGCGCGCGCGTTTGGGAAGAGGACTCACGAGGGAAATTTGGCCCGACGTCCCGGCCTTCGTCAAACGCGAGGCGCTTGCCCCCGCCGCATTTGCCGTCGCCGGCTGCCGTCCCCGCAGGAGCGGGAGGGCGGCAAGGCGACAGAAAGACGGTCGGGAGGGGGCCGGACGGCGAGGGCCGGAGCGGCTCGAGGCCGCCCGCGGAGAAGCGGCGCCGCTGGCCGTAAGTCCGGTGAAATCCTTGACAGTTTTTTCGGGGGCTCCGATGATGACCCGTCCGCTCCCATCCGGCGATGGGGAGCCGCACCGGAGGATTCGTGAACACCACGCTGCTGGGCGTCGATGACAGCAAGACCATGCGGAAGGTGCTCGAGATCACCTTCGCGGGGGAAAATTTCCGAACCGTGCTGGCCGAGGACGCCGAAAGCGCTCTCGCCAAACTTTCGAGCGAGCGTCCCGAAGTGGTTCTCGTGGATGCTGCTCTCGAGGGGGTCAACGGCTACGAGCTCTGTGCCCGAGTAAAGGCGACGGCACCGAAGACGGCCGTCATCCTCCTCTCGAGCAAGCACCAGCCGTACGATCGCAACCGCGGCGCCGAGGTCGGCGCCGACGATTACATCGACAAGCCGTTCGACACACAGCAACTCATCGACAAGGTTCATGCTGCGCTGCGCAAGGTCGCGAGCGCTGCGCAAGCGCCTGTCCCGCAAGCGGCGGCACCGGCTCCCTCCCCGCCGCTCGCAGCCGCGCCGCTTCCGCCCGTTGCCGAGGCGCCCCCCGTGCGCCCGAGAGCCCAAACGCTCGCGTACGGCTCGCAGATCCCTCCGGCGCCTGCGCCGGCAACCGTCGTTGCTCCGCCTTCGTTCGAGGAGAGCCCGCGGGTGCCGCCGCCCGTCGCGCCGGTCGAGAGCGGAGCGCGTCCGCCACTCGCAGCTTCGGGCAACGGCTTCGGTTCGCTGCCCGATCGTCTCGCGGGCCTCGGCCTCACTCCCGAGCAGGTCGCCGGTGTGCTCGCGCTCTCGCGCGAAGTGGTGGAGCAGGTCGTCTGGGAAGTGGTGCCGACCCTCGCGGAAACGATGATCCGCGAAGAGATCAAGCGGCTCACCAGCGACTGAGTCGCGGAACCCGTTCGCCCGAGCGTCGTGCTCGCTGCCGCCAGGCCGCCGCAACGAAGGCCACGGCTCGGCGTGCACGCGAAAGGTCGAGCGCTGCGGGCAGGAGCCGCGCGCGGTTGAATGCGTGGCGCGCCGTTTCGACGGCCGTTCGCTCGCACGAAGCACGAACCCCGGCCGAGCTTCGTCCTCGGCCTGCTCCACGCGGCGGGCAGTTCTCTCCGCCCGCTCCACCGTCGTCGCGCCCGTCGCTCGAGAGCACCGGGCGCGCGATCGCGCGGGACGTGAGCTCGTCTTTTCGAATCTCGCCTCCCTTCCGGCGTGAGCTCGAAATCCAGGTTAAACCTCGGGCCCATGACGAGCGAAGCCGATCGAAGCGAGCTGCCCAAGGCCTACGAGCCGCGCGAGGTGGAGCCGCGCTGGTACGCCTTCTGGCTGGAGCACGGCGTGTTCCGCGCGAGCACCGATCCCGCGGACACGCGTCCCGTCTACGTCGTCGCGATGCCGCCCCCGAACGTCACGGGCTCGCTGCACATGGGCCACGCGCTCGGCGGAACGATTCAGGACGTCCTCGTGCGTCACAAGCGCATGCAGGGCAGGAACGTGCTGTGGCAGCCCGGCATCGATCACGCCGGGATCGCGACGCAAACCGTCGTCGAGCGCCAGCTTCGCCGTGAGGGCAAGACGCGTCACGATCTCGGGCGCGAGCGCTTCGTCGAGCGCGTGTGGCAGTGGAAGGAGCAGAGCGGAGGGCGCATCGCCCAGCAGATGCGCGTGCTCGGCTGCTCCGCGGATTGGGAGCGCAGCAAGTTCACGATGGATCCCGATCTGTCCCGCGCCGTGCGCGAGGCGTTCGTGCGGCTCTACGAGGAAGGGCTCATCTACCGCGCGACGCGGCTCATCAACTGGTGCACGGAGTGCCGCACCGCGCTCAGTGATCTCGAGGTCGAGAACGAGACCGCCAACGGAGAGCTGTACGAGTTCGCCTATCTGGTCGCCGGCGCCGACGCGAGCCAGGGCGCGACCGAGCTCGTGGTCGCCACCACGCGCCCCGAGACCATGCTCGGCGACACGGCGGTCGCCGTTCACCCCGACGACCCGCGCTACAAGCACCTGCACGGAAAGACGCTCCGGCACCCGTTCGTCGATCGCGAGATTCCGGTGATCACCGATCCGGAGCTCGTGGACATGGCCTTCGGAACGGGTGCGGTGAAGGTCACGCCGGCCCACGACTTCAGCGACTTCGCGACGGGCAAGCGGCACAAGCTGCGCGAGATCAACATCCTGAACCTCGACGGCACGCTCAACGCCGAGGCGGGTCCGTTCCAGGGCATGACGGTGCAGGAGGCGCGGCGCGCGGTGAAGCGAGCGCTCGAGGAGAAGGGGCTCGCGCGCGGCTCGAAGCCGCACACGCTCGAGCTGCCGCGCTGCCAGCGCTGCAACACCGTCATCGAGCCGATGATCTCGACGCAGTGGTTCGTGAAGATGGAACCGCTCGCCCGGCCGGCGCTCGAAGCGGTGCGTGACGGGCGCACGCGCATCGTGCCCGAAGAGTGGGTGAAGACCTACGAGCACTGGCTCACGAACATCCAGGACTGGTGTGTCTCGCGCCAGCTCTGGTGGGGGCACCAGATCCCCGCGTACCACTGCGAGAGCTGCGGCGAGATCCACGTGAGCCGCGAGGCGCCCCAATCCTGCGACGAGTGCGGCTCCGATCGCCTGCGCCAGGACCCGGACGTGCTCGATACCTGGTTTTCGAGCGGGCTCTGGCCGTTCTCGACGCTCGGCTGGCCCGATCGCACCCCGGAGCTCGCCCGCTTCTATCCGACGAGCGACATGGAAACGGGATACGACATCCTGTTCTTCTGGGTCGCCCGCATGATGATGATGGGGCTCAAGTTCATGGGGGACGTCCCGTTCCGTCGCGTGCTCTTGCACGGGCTCGTCGTCGACGAGACGGGCGACAAGATGAGCAAGGTCAAGGGCAACACCATCGACCCGCTCGACCTCATCCACGGCGCGGACTTCGAAGCCGTGGTGCAGAAAGCCCTGCCGACGGCTCCGATCGCGGAGGCCCTCGCGGCGTTCAAGAAGGCGTATCCGTCGACGGCGCAGATGGGCAAGGGTTTCGCGCCCTACGGAGCGGACGCGCTGCGCTTCACCCTCTGCAGCTATTCGCCGCAAGCAAAGCGCATCGCGCTTTCCCCGGGACGCATCGAGGGATTCCGAAAGTTCTGCAACAAGATCTACAACGCGATTCGCTTCGCACTGCCGTACGTGACGAACGACGCGAGCGTTACGGGAGAGGCGCCGACGGGCGAGCTCTCGCTGCTCGTGAATCGTTGGATCTTGTCGCGCCTCGGCGCCGCCGTCGAAGCCAGCACGCGTGGCATCGACAATTACCGCCTCGACGAAGGCTCGAGCGCGCTCTACCACTTCTTCTGGGACGAGCTTTGCGACTGGTACATCGAAATGGCCAAGCTCGTGTTCCAGAGCGGCAGCGAGAGCGAACGGACCGAGCTACGCCGCACGCTCGCCCACGTGCTCGAAGCATCGCTCCGCGCGCTCCATCCCTACATGCCCTTCATCACCGAAGAGCTCTGGAAGCGCCGCCCCCCCCCCGCACCCCCCCCCACCCCCGCCGCCCCGGCCCCCTACCGGACCGCAACGCAGGCCCGAAACACCCCC
>QGUH01000967.1 GCA_003242355.1 Pseudomonadota bacterium | reverse complement strand
CCTTTCGCCAGCATCACGAAGCTGCCGCCGCGGCTCTGGAAGAAGTCCACGTACGAGTCCATGCGCCCCGCCGTCGTCGGCCCGAAGCTGCCGGAGACCATGCCTTCCGGCGTCTTTGCGGGCCCCGCGTAGTACACGATGTGCTGGGCGAGGTAGTCGGGCATCGGTTCGCCGCGATCGAGGCGCTCTTTGATCTTCGCGTGCGCGATGTCCCGGGCGACGATCATCGGTCCGGTGAGAGAGAGGCGCGTGCGGATCGGATAGCGCGAGAGCTCTGCGCGGATCTCGTTCATCGGCCGCGAGAGGTCGATGCGCACGACCTCGCCGGAGAGCTCGTCATCGGTCACGTCGGGCAGGTACTTGGCGGGGTCCGTCTCGAGCTGCTCGAGGAACACGCCATCACGCGTGATCTTGCCGAGCGCTTGCCGATCCGCCGAGCACGAAACGGCGATGGCCACCGGACAGCTCGCCCCGTGTCGCGGCAAGCGAATCACGCGCACGTCGTGGCAGAAGTACTTTCCGCCGAACTGCGCTCCGATGCCGGTCTCCGCGGCGAGCCGCAGCACCTCGGCCTCGAGCTCGAGATCGCGAAAACCGCGCCCGCGCTCGTTGCCGGACGTGGGCAGTGTGTCGAGGTATCGCGCCGAGGCGAGCTTGGCGACCTTGAGCGTGTACTCGGCGGACGTACCGCCCACGACCACTGCCAGGTGGTACGGCGGGCACGCGGCCGTGCCGAGGGAGCGGATCTTCTCGGCGATGAAGGCGGTGAGGCTCTTCGGATTGAGGAGCGCTTTCGTCTCTTGATAGAGAAAGCTCTTGTTGGCCGAGCCGCCGCCCTTGGCCATGAACAAGAACTTGTAGGTGTCGCCGTCGACGGCCTGGATCTCGATCTGCGCGGGCAGGTTGTCGCCCGTGTTCTTCTCCCGATACATGTCGAGCGGCGCGAGCTGGGAGTAGCGGAGGTTCGCCGTGCGGTACACGTCGCGCACGCCGCGCGCGATCGCCGCTTCGTCACCGCCTCCCGTGAACACGAACTGTCCCTTCTTACCCATGACGATCGCGGTTCCCGTGTCCTGGCAGGAGGGGAGGACGAAGCCGGCCGCGATGTTGGCGTTCTTGAGCAGCTCGAGCGCGACGAAGCGATCGTTTTGCGAGGCTTCGGGGTCGTCGAGAATCTTCCGAAGCTGCGCGAGGTGCCCGGGCCGCAAGAGGTGAGCGATGTCGCGCATCGCCTCGCGCGTGAGCAGCGTGAGGGCCTCGGGGTGCACCTCGAGGAAGCGGTGACCCCGCGCTTCGAACGTCGACACGAAGTCCGAGGTGAGGCGGCGGTAGGGCGTCTCGTCGGGGCCGAGCGGCAAAAGCTCTTGATACACGAAGTCGTCCATGGGCTCGCCCGGACGTTTGTCGGGCGAGGGCCGAGCCGCAAGGCTTTCGCGCTCGGAGCCGCCTTTTCCAGGGCGCCTTCACCGCGACGCTCGGGACGAAGGGCGGGCGGCGCCGGCTCGAAACAATCGAGGCTCAGTCGGGCGACGCGGGCGGCTCCGGAGCTCCGTGCTGGATGGCGGCGGCGGTCTGGCGCGCCGCTTCGGCGTGCTGTTCGGCGCGGGCGCGCCGTTCCGGGGTGTTCAGAGCTTTGGCTGCTCGCGCGAAGCGGTTCGCGACGTCGCTCCAGAAGGCAGCGTCGTTCTCCGGGGGCGAGAGGGTGCGGAGCAGCGCAGCATCGAACTCGGCCTGGGCCGCGTAGTGACCTCGACCACGCGCGAGGGCATCGAGCGGCTCGAGGGTGCCGAGGGGCCCTTCGAGCCGCGGGGAGGCCAGCACGAGCTCCGCCGCGTCCTTCGGCGCTTCTTCGAGCGCCCGGGCGATGGCGAAGACCAGGGCCTCCGCGTCGCTCGCGGGTTTGGGGCCGAGCAGCGTGGCTGCCTTCTTGAACGCAGGCGCCGAGAAGTGGGCCATGCCGCGGCGGAGCTCCGCAAACGCGTGGAGAAAGCGCGCCTCGGGAGACGGGGTCGAGAGCTCGAGGCGGGCCGCGAGATTGGACGGAATGCCGTGTTCGAGCAGGGCCCGCAAAAGTCGCGGGTTCGCAGGATTTTCGACCTTCGCGAGCAGCCGTCCCGCGTAGAACGTGGGCAGCCGCGCCGCCAGGCGCTCCTCGGTGGTTTCTTGGACGAGCGGCGGCAGCTCCGGGAGCAGGAGCTCTTCGAGCGCGGCGATGCGGCTGCCCCCATAGAGCTCCGAGAGCACCGCTCGCGCACGATCGATGCGGGAATCGGCGAACGCGCCGAGCTCGGCGAGCACGCGCAGACCGACGAGGGCAGCGTCGCGACCGCGCGCCTTTCGCGGCTCGAGCGCTTCGTCGAGGGCGCCGTAGTACG
>QGUH01000089.1 GCA_003242355.1 Pseudomonadota bacterium | reverse complement strand
CTATGTTATCCCTAGTTTTAGGGGGGGGGGGGGCGGCTCTGTTGGGTTCCACCCCCCGGTTTCCAGGGCGGGTTGGGGTGTGGACGGGGCGCGGCCCCGGGTTGGGGTCCGGGCGTGCCAGGGTTCTCCCCGAAGCGCACTTGACCCGGACTTGCCGGCGGGTCGGCGTGTGTCGGAAGGGCGGGTTCCGGGGAGCCGAGCCCGAAACCGGGCTCACGCGCGCGTGATGCGCAGACGCGAGAGCCCGAGTCGAAGCTGGCCAGTTCGCGGCCGCCGCTCGACCACGGACGCGGCCTCCTCGAGCCCGCGCTGCGCGAAATGCTTTCGGATTCTGAATACTTCGCCGTCTACCTGGGGCGCCGTCATTCTGAGCTTGCGCGCCAGATCGTCTTTGCAGATCCAGCCGCAGGAGCCTTCGGGAATCCCGTTCTCGCGATCGGCGAGCCGTATGCGGGCGAGCGTCAACAGGAGATAATTGAGGGCACGCGAACCGAGGTCGACCGAGCGCTCGGGATACTCGAGTGAAACGGTGACGAACTCCTCGTCGCTCGACACGAAAAAATGCAGCAGCGGTTTCTCCCGTTCTCGGAGCTCCTCGGCGGTCAGGGTACGCCCGGCCGGTTCGGGGCAGCAGAAACGAAACGACCGGCCGTTGACCTCGAACACGGTCCCATTGCGAAGAGGGGCCGCCGGTTGCTCGAGGCGCTCGAGCTTCCACTGACCGTCGCGGTCCCGGTACACCGTGCAGAGCGGCTCGTCATTCGACGGCACGCCGATGATTCCGTCCGTGCCGAGCAGCTCCGCGCGCGTCTCGAGTCCGACGACCATCACTTCTGGGGGTGCGGAGTCCAGCAGCGTCCAGGCTTCGCTCGGGTGGCCGAACTCGATCCGGTCGCCCGGCGAGAGCGGGTAGGCGCGGCCGCTTTCCAGTGTTTCCCCGTTTAGCCGCGTGCCGTTGCGGCTGCCGCGGTCCACGATTTCCCACCCTTCACCGTTGTAGCGAATCAATGCATGCTGAGACGAAACGTGCGTGCGTGAGAGGCGCAACGCGCACTGAGGGCCCCGTCCCACGAGGTGCTCGGGCTCCAACCAGCATGAGCGTTCCCCGTCGATTTCAGCGAGTTTCGCCATCCGGTTGCCATATTAAGGCAATCGTGCTGCCTTCCCGTGCGCTTGTTGACCACTTTGCAGGGGGGGGCTTGGCCTGATGGCCGGGCGGTCTGGGTGCAGGCCGGCCAGAGCTCCACGAGCAGCGGGAGGATGACTCCCCGGTACGGCGCAGGCGGCGACGAAGTGTAAATGGCACCAAGGGCGATCGGGCCGTATCGAGTGATGGAGACGCTGGGGCGGGGAGGCACGGGTGTCGTGCTCCGCTGTCTGCACGCGACCACGGGGGAGCCTGCTGCGGTGAAGACGTCGCAACAGGGCACGACGGAGGATTGCCAGGCCCTCCGGCGCGAAATCGGAATTCTGTCTCGCCTCGGGCGATCGCGGATCCGCGGCGCGGTTCGAATCTTCGAGCATGGCACCGAGCAGGGGATTCCCTGGTACGCGATGGAGCTGCTCACGGGGCACTCGCTGCGTTTCTGGGCCGAGCGCCTCTGGGCGCCGATGCGCGCGCCGATGCGCGAAACCCGAGAGGCCGTGACGCGCACGGTCTCTCTCGGTGAGACGGCGGACGAGAGGGGGGCGACGAGGGTCGAGCCACGGGGTAGCGCGAGCGAGCGTGGAGCGGCGAGTCGGGTCGTTCGGACTCCGGAGCGGCTTCCCTGTGCGGCGGGCCAGCTCGAGCGCGTCCTCCACGTTCTGTTGCGCATCGCCGAGACCCTCGCGCAGATCCACGGCGAGGGCGTCGTTCACGGCGATTTGACCCCCCGGAACGTCGTGTTCCGCGACGAAACGGATCCGGTGCTGATCGATTTCGGGATGGCGCTCGCCGATTTCGAGCCCCGATCCTTTCGGGAGCTCCCGTCCGGCACGCGGGCGGCGCTCGGCACGCCTGGTTATCTCGCGCCCGAGCTCGTGGCGGGCGAGACCGTCGATGCGCGTTGCGACCTGTATGCCCTCGGGTGCATCGCGTACGAGCTCTTCGCGGGCGTGCCGCCGTTCACCGGCGATCGCCCCGCCGATTTGCTGCGCCAGCACGCGAGCGTCGCACCGCCGCCTCCGTCTCGATTCGTCGCCAATCTACCGAGCGGGCTCGAGTCGTTGGTGCTCGGCCTGCTCGAGAAGCAGCCGACGCGAAGGATCGCAAGCGCCTTGGACGCGTGCCACGTCCTGCGCGAGCACATGCGCGAGCGCCCCAAGGTGCTTCGCGCCGTTCGCTCGGAGGCGTCGCTCTACCGCCCGCGGCTGCATGGGCGCCACGGGGTGCTGGCCCAGCTCGAAGCAGCGGTCGCGCGCCTCGAGCAGGGGCGCGGGGGGCTCGCCGTCGTCGCGGGACCGAGTGGCATCGGAAAGACGCGCCTCATGAACGAGCTCGGGCGACGGGCGAACCGGAAGGGAGCGCTCGTCGTCTGGTGCCGTGCACGCCGCCTGTCCACGTCGGAAGCAGGCGGCTCGGAAGTGACGAATGCGGGGCTCGAGCTTTTTCGGCCGGTCCTCGAAGAGCTGCACGACATGCGCTGCCGCGCCGAGCCCCGTCTCTCGGGACCCGAGGTGGCGGCCGCCTTCGACGCGCTCGACGTGCTCGCGCCGCGGTCGGGCGCGGAGGCGAGCCAGGCAACGGGTAGCTCCGATCTGTCGCCCGAAGAGGCGCGTCGACGCGGGCTCGCCGCCTTCGCGCTGCTGCTCGAGCGTGTGGCGCCCCCGGCAGGGCTCGTGGTGCTGCTCGACGACGTGCACTGGGCGGACGGGCTTTCCCTGCTCTTCTTGCGAGAGCATGCGCGAGCGTTGACGGAAAGCCGCGTGTTGCTCCTCGCCAATCATCGGATCGAGGCAGCGCGCACGCGCGAGCTACTCGGCGACGCCGCGTTTCTCGAGCTCGAGCTCGGATCGCTGGGCGCTTCGGACATCCGGGCGATGGCCCGGGATCTGCTCTCCACCCACTCGCTTCCGGAGGAGCTGTTCGAGTTTTTGCAGCGACACTCGGGCGGCAACCCCTTCTTCGTCGCGGAGTACACGCGGGCGGCCCTGGCGAAAGGCATCCTCGAGCGGCGTCCCGGAGGCGCGTTCACGTTCGACGTGACGCGTGCCGCAGCAATCGACGTCCCGAGTTCCATCGAAGGATTGCTCGCGCTGCGCGTGGCGACGCTCTCGCCGGCGGCGCGCGCGGCGCTACCGTTCGCGTGCGTTCTCGGCAGCGAATTCGACGTCGATGCCTTCCGCATGCTCGGCCTCGACGACGTCGATCCCTCGGAAGTGCTCGAGGAGCTCGTGGCGCGCGACGTGCTCGCGGCGACGAGCCCGGGGCGCTATCGCTTCTCGCACGACAAGCTGCGCGAAGCTCAGGAACGCGTCCTGCTTCCCGAGGAACGGCAGAGGTACCATCGCCGTGTCGCCGAGCATCTCGAGAAGGGGGGCAGCCCATGGATGGAGAACCGGCACGCCGCCCTCGGGTATCACCTCGCGGCTGCCGGCGAGCCGCGGCGGGCGCTCGAGCACCTCGTGCGCGCCGCCGAAGAGGCGGCGAAGCGCCACGCGCTCGAGCAGGCAGCCGAGCTCCGGAGCTTGGCCGTGCGTCAGGCCGAGCTTCTCGCGGAGAGCGAGGGGCAGGCGGCGCTCGCGGCGCAGCGCGAGGCCCTCGCGGGCGTGCTCGTGACGCTCGCCCGGCACACGGAGGCGCGCGCGTGTCTCGAGCGCGCGCTCGACGTGATCCCCGAGCACGACCGACTCACCCGAGCCCGCGTGCTGCGCAAGCTCGCGGCCTCCTACTGGACGCAACACGACTACGCGGCGGCCGACGACGCGCTCGAGCGAGCGGAGCGCGAGCTCGGAACGCCGCAGGAAGCCGACGGCGACGCCTGGGCGGAGCTCATCCAAATCCGGCTCGGACGGTTCGAGCGGCTCTACTTCGCGGGGAAGACGGGCCCGGCGCTCGAGGCGCTCGTTGCGAATCTCGGCGAGTTGGTAGAACGACGGGGAACCGACGATCAGCGCTGCGTGTACTACTTCACGGCGGCGAGCGCGATCATGCTCGCGCGGCGCTACGCGTTCGCTTCCGAGGCGGTCGCCCTGGCGGAACGGGGGCTCGTCGCGGCGCAGGCACTTCCCGCGCATCGGCGCGCCCTCGCGCACTTCATCCTCGCCTTCGCGCGCATGCTCGGCTCCAAGGAGGACTGTCGCGCGGCGCTCTCGTCCTTCGAGCGCGCCGCGGTGTACGGAGAGTCCACCGGAGAAGTGACGCTGCTCTCGAGGATTCGCACCTATCACGCGATGACGCTGCTCCGCACGGGAGAGGTCGACGCGACGGAGACCGCGGCGCGCATCGCCCTCGTTACCGCGGAAGGCGCGCGCCTCGCCCCTTACGTCGCGGCTGCCACCGCGTGCCGCGGTTGGGTGGCATGGCAACGGGGAGACGACGGTGAGGCCCGGGCGCTGCTCGAATCCGCGCGCGCGACGTGGGCCGCGCACCCGCACAAGTTCCCTCTCAGGAACATCGTCGCCTTTCCACTCCTCGATCTCGCGAGCGCGCGCGACGACCTCGCGGAGGCGGCGCGCTTGCTCGCGGAAATCGAGGAGGGATTTCCGGCGTTGCCGGGCGAGCTCGACGGCGTCGTGGCCGCGGCAGCGCGCGCCGTCGCGGCGGGGTCACCGCGCGAGGCCTGGTTGGCCGTCGGCGCCGCCGTGAGCACGGCCCGCGCTTTCGGGTTCGCGTGAACCCCTCGATGCCTCGATCAGAGCTGCGCGAACGGGTCGTACATCCGCTTGAGCATCTCCTCGTCGAGCGCTCCGGGTTCTTGGATGATCTGGTCGGGCAACGCGCCGGAGGCTGGACACGGCGAGCCGTTACGCAGCAAGCACGCGTAATTCGGCATCGTCATCACCGAAGCGAGCGTGCCGTCGCGTTGGTGGGCATCGCGGATCTCCTGGGTCAGCTCGACCCAATCCGAGTAGTCGGGGCTCCCGGGCCACGGATCGATCAGATGGCCGTGCACGATCTTCTTCGTGACCTCGACCCCGAGTTGCTTCTCCATGATTTCGACGATGGAGCACAGCGGCTTGTAGAACTTCTCGCGATCGCAGGCGGGAAGGAGGTCGGGATGCTGGTGCAGGTGAGGCAGGCCGAGCACGTGGCCGAGCTCGTGCACGACGACGTGCCGACCGACGGGACTTTGCAGATAATCGAGCAGTGACGCCTCCTTGAACACGCCGAATCGACCGATGTAGGTCGTGGGAGCGCCGTAGTCCGCGCGCCGTGCGTAACTGCCGAGGTCCGACACGGGGAACACCACTTCTTCGATCTCGGCCCCTGCGCCCCGGAAGGGATCGACGCGGAGCACGGGGAGATCCTCGAGCGAGATCAGGACATCGTACGGAATTTTCTCGGGCGTGTCGGGGAGGAAGGGGCTCCGGTGCTGATCCGTGAACGAATTGTCGATCCCGAGCGGCGGCTCGAGGTCTTCGTCGAGGAAGCAGAACCGGATCCCCGAGGACGGGGGGAGCTTCCACGATGCGGCGAGGTCCTTCACGATCCCTTTTGCATCCGTGAATTCTTTGGGAGTGAGCCCCATCGACGCGGGTGGCTTCTGGAAGGCCACGCGGATTTCCGTTCCGAGTGGCCACTTGAAGTCCCAGGTTCCCGTGATCTCGACGGGTCGCCCTTCGGACGCGGGCTCGGCCGCCCCTTCGAGCCCGGCGCTCGGGAGCGCCGAAACGGCGCGCCGCACGACGGCCGTGCTGGGGCGGAATCGGTGCTTTGCGCGGCGGCGTCTCTGCGCGCTGTGCGTGCCCACGCAGCAAGACATGTCAACCTCCGGGAGCAGGGGATACGGATGCGGCGCTATTGGTGCGCGGTGTGATGCTCGTGACGTTCACGAGGGGAACGACCTTGTCCTTGCCCTGGATCAACACGCTGCCCGCGACGCAGCCATTGCGAAGCTGATTCCAAATCTCCATTTCGTGCTTCAAATCGAGGCACTCGATCGAGCCGAGCACCGTACCATCGCGGCTAATCTCGGTCGGGGTGTCCGGAGGCCAGAGCGCTTCGTCGCCGAGGGCCGAGACCTTCAGGTAGAAGACTTTGCCGCGCGGCCCGGCGAGCAGGATGTCGAACTCCTCGTCGTCCACCCCGGCCGCGGCGGGCAGGTCCACGTCTTCGTCGAAAAAGTCGTTCCACTCCTCGGCCGTCCAAGCATTGACGAAGTTCAGCGCCTCGGCGTTCACGAGGTAGCAGGCAGCACACGACGTGGCGGCGGGCTCGCGTTTTACGGGCAGGGTTCCGAAGGCCGGGCCGCGGACCGCCTCGCGGTGCTTGCTCGACCCCCATTCGTGCGGTCGAGCGATGGCCATCGTGCGGCGTTGCGCGTAATCGTAGAAATCGAGGCGTTCGGGCGGATCGACGTAGGTGCCCTTTTCTCCCGGCGGATCACAGTCACCCTGGTTCACTTGCCCGCCGATCTTGATTACCGGCATTCGAAACGATTCGTGCGGGCCCACCACGGGGGCCTCGCCGGGATCCGGCGGGGGAGGCACGACGAGCACGTCGTGATGCTTGAGCGGCTTTTTTCCGTCGAGAACGCGCTGCTCCGTCGCACGCCGGCGGCGGCGCACGCGCTGGAGTCGCTGCTTCGTGACCGTGATGGGGTCGCTCGACATGACGTGCACTCCTTTCCATCTCCATCGCGCGTACGCGTCCATTGCGCGCGTACGCGTCGCGCAAGAATCGTCACGGTGCAGTATTCGCCTTCGGGGTGCTCTGGGTCAATCAGACAGCGACCGTCGAGAAAAAATGACTAACTCGATCGCGGGCCGCGCGGCGGTATTGAACGAGTGAGTACGAAGCGCCCCGCTCTCTCGTTTGGGGCGTTTGGAGAAGGATCCTCGTGAGTCACCTCGAGGAGATGTTGGTTCGATTGTCCCCACTCATGAAGGAGGCGGGGATCACGCGTGTCGCGAACATCACCGGGCTCGACAACATCGGGATTCCCGTGGCGCTCGCCGTGCGCCCACTCTCGCGGTCCCTCAGTGTGAGCCAAGGTAAGGGAGTTACCCTGCACGCCGCGAAGGTTTCTGCCGTGATGGAGTCGCTCGAGCAGTACTTCGCGGAGCGCATCCAGACGCCGCTCACGCTCTCCAACCTGCGCGAGCTCCGCCGCACGCGGCGTGTCGCCAGCGTCGAATATTTGCCGCGGACACCGCGAGCCTTCGATCCGGAGGCGAAGATCCCATGGATTGCGGCGCGAGACCTCGCCTCCGGCGAGCCGGTGGAGGTGCCGTTCGAGCTCGTCCACCTCGACTTTCGCGCGCCTGCTTCCGAGTGGAGCGGGTACTTCCTCGCGAGCTCGAACGGCCTCGCTTCGGGGGCCACGGTGACCGACGCCATCGCGCACGGCCTCTGTGAGCTCGTCGAGCGGGACGCGCTCGCGCTGTTTTACGAGCTCGGCCCGGAACGGCAGGCAGCGCGTCGCGTGGCGCTCGCGAGCGTGGACGACCCGTGCTGTCGAAGCCTGGTGCAACAGTTCGAACGCGCGGGCGTCGGCGTCGCTGTCTGGGACATGACGACGGACGTAGGGGTTGCCGCTTTTTTGTGCTCGGTCGGCGAGCGAGAGCTCGATCCTTTGCGTCGAGTCGGCACGGCGCGCGGGTACGGCTGCCATCCGGATCGCGCCGTGGCCCTCCGCCGGGCGCTCACCGAGGCCGCGCAGAGCCGCCTGACGCGCATCGCCGGGTCGCGCGACGACTTGCAACCGGCCGACGTCGACGCGATCCGCGCGTCGGAGTCCATCGAGCACCAACGCGCACACCTCGCCCAGGAGGCGTCGGCCGTTCATCGGTTCACGGACGTGCCGTCCACGCCCTGTGCTTCGGCCGAGGAGGTGATCGACGTCACGCGCCGTGGCCTCGCGGCAGCGGGCATGAGCCAGGTGCTCTCGGTCGACCTCGCACCCGAGGGGTGTCCCATCGCGGTGACGCGCGTGATCGTTCCCGGGCTCGAAGGGTTTCCCGACTCCCCGAGCTACGTGCCTGGGCGGCGCGTCCACGCGCTCGAGATGGAGAGGAGGAAAGCCGGATGACGCTCGTCGTGTTCGCGGGGCCGAGCTTGCCGCCCGGTGAGCTCCGCGCCCGGTTCCCGGAGTTTTCTTTCGCGGGGCCCGCGCAATGCGGGGACGTGTACCGCGCGGCCCGGCAGCGGCCGCGCGCCATCGGTCTCATCGACGGCTACTTCGATCATCGTCTCTCCGTTTGGCACAAGGAGCTCTTGTGGGCGCTCTCGCAGGCGATTCCGGTGTACGGCGCCGCCAGCATGGGCGCCTTGCGCGCCGCGGAGCTCGACGTTCACGGGATGATCGGCGTCGGCGTGGTATACGAGCTGTTCCGCCGCGGTGAGCTCGAGGAAGACGACGAGGTGGCCGTCGTCCACGGCCCCGCCGAACGCGGCTACGCGCCGCAGTCCGAAGCCCTCGTGAACATTCGGGCGACGTTGCGAGCCGCGCTCTCCGCGGGCGCAATCGACTCCGCGAGCGAGGCGGCGCTCATCAGCGCGGCCAAGGAGCTCTTCTACGCCGATCGCTCCTTCGAGACGGTAATCGCACGGAGCGCCATCGCGCCCGCCGAGCGGCGCACGCTCGAGACGTGGCTTCGGGAGCACGGCCCCATCGATCAGAAACGGCTGGACGCGGTTCTGTTGCTCGAACGGATGCGGGAAGATGCCCAGCGCGGCTTTTCGAGACCACGGCAGGTTCCCGCCTTCGAGCGCACGAGCTTCTGGCAGCTCTTCGAGCGGAACTTCACCCCGGGGGGGACGCAGGCCGTTCCCCCCGCGTTCGGTGCGCGCCTGGAGCGGCGAGCGCTCGAGCGAGCGCTTTCCCTGCTCCTCGCCGAGCGCGCCGGCTTCGAACCGTCACTGGACGAAATCCAGGCGGAGTCCGAGCGGCTCCGTGCCGCTCACGGCTTGTTCACCGAGGCGGACACGGAGCGATGGCTGCGAGCGAACGCGCTCGACGTGACCGACCTCGGGACGCTCGCACGCGACGAAGTGCTCGTCCGCCGCTTCCTGGCCG
>QGUH01000966.1 GCA_003242355.1 Pseudomonadota bacterium | reverse complement strand
CACCGGGCAGGCGTCGAGCTCGAAGCGCAGAAGCCCTGGTACACGCTCCGCCTCGGGGCCACGCTCGGTTGGATCCGCATAGAGCAGCGCATCGGCGAGTTCTGGCAGGAGGTGAGCGGGCCCGAGCTGCACGCGCGTGCGGAGCTTTCCTTCGATCTCGATCCCTCCCTCCGCCTCACCCTCGGCGGGGACGCGTCGTTCGCGCGGTACGGGGGCTCGTATCGCGGCCCGCATCCCCCGCAGCTCGAGGGCAACACCACCGCGACGAACCCCCAGGCCTCGGCGCCCGTGCTCGCCATCGAGAAAGATACGATCCCGATCGGCCAGAGCGCCGCCACCGTCGAGCTCTCCTATCGCCCCATGCCGAAAATCACGCTCGTGCCGGGCGTGCGCCTCGATGTGTTCTCCGACATCGGCGAGGTAACCGTCGATCCGCGACTCGCGGTTCGTTACGACCTCGCCGCGCAGACCACGTTGAAGTGGGGCGTGGGCTGGTTCACGCAACCGCCCGAGTACTACCAGTCGATGCCCGAGATCGCTCGGGGCGACGTCGACCCGTTCCGGGCGATTCAGGGGAGCGCTGGAATCGAGCAACGCTTCGGCGATGCCGTCGAAGTCGGCGTCGAGGGATTCTACAAGCGGCTCGAGGGGCTGATCGTGTCGACCGGAGCCGCCGAGCCCGTGTTCTCGAACGACGGATCGGGCCGTGCGTACGGCGCGGAGCTCTCCGGGCGCGCCCGCTGGGCCGAAGCGAGCTTCGCCCAGCTCGCCTATACGCTCTCTCGAAGCGAACGCCGCGACGCAAACGGCGGATATCGCCCCTTCGAGTTCGACCAAACGCACGTCCTCTCGCTCGCGGCGAGCCAGAATCTCGGCGGCGGCTGGCACGCGGGTCTCCGCTTTCGTCTCGTGAGCGGCAATCCGCAAACTCCGATAACGGGCTCCGTCTACGACGCGCGCACCGGCGTGTACGTGCCGACGTACGGCGAACCGTACGGCGCACGGCGACCGAGTTTGCACCAGCTCGACGTGCGTCTCGAAAAGACGTGGAAGCTCGGCCCGGTCGCGCTCGCGGCCTACCTCGACGTGCAGAACGTCTACGACCACAGGAGCCGCGAGGGCGAGCGGTACAGCTACGACTACTCCCAGAAAGAGGCGGTCCTCGGATCGCCGGTGTTGCCGAGCCTGGGCGTGCGAGGTGAGCTGTGAAAAACGAACGACGGCTTGGAACTCTGATTGGCGTCGTCGGCGCGGTGCTCGCGCTTTCGGGATGCGACGATCCGCTCGTGCCCGTGGAGCTCATCGAGAAGGCGCGCGTCTTGGGCGCGCGCCTCGAGGTGGAGGGCGCTCCGGAGCGCGCCGCACCGGCGCCAGGGGAATCGGCACGTGTTCGGTTCCTCGTGGTCGCGCCGGAGCTCGACCTCGAAACGGGGTACGCGCTCCAGGCGTGTTTCGCGGAGTGGTCCCCTTCCGATCTGCCCGCTTGCAAGGGCGAGCCCTTCGCGAGGGCAGAACGGAGCACGCCCGATGCGCGCGCGCCCGTCCTCGATCTCGTGCTCCCCGAGTACCCCGCGGACGCCCGCGTTCCGCGGCTGCTCGTGCGCGGCGTGATCTGTGCAGACGGCGCGCCGAGCGACGAAGGAGGCGAGCGCTGCGCCCCGAACGCTGCGCCCCTTCGCGTCAGCTTCGACCTCGAGCTGCCGGGCCCCGACGACGCGCCGAATCTGAACCCGAGCCTTCCGGACGACGCGCTCACGCTCGACGGCGAGGCGTGGCCCCCGGCGAGCGCTCGGGAGACGGCGTGCCGCGAGCTCGACGTCCCCGAAGTTCCCGTGGGCTCGGCGCACGTGATTCGGGTTGCCCTGCCGGAGAGAGCGCGCGAAGCAGTGCCGCCTCCCATCGAAGGCGCGCCCGAGTTCGAGAGCCTGCTCGTTTCCCACTTCGCGACCCACGGCGAGCTCGAACGCGCCTTCTCGCCGCTTCCCGGTACCGGGACCTCACTGGACGTCACCGTGACCTGGACTGCGCCCGCGACCGCGCCCGACGACGGTGAGCTCGCCCGGTTCTGGTTCGTGGTGCGCGACGGACGCGGGGGCGCCGACTTCGTCGAACGCGCCGTGTGCGTCGTGCCGAATTGATCCCGCTGCAAAGGAGGTATTCGTGACTCTGTCTCGACAACTGGGCGCCCTGACGAACCACGGCACCGAATGGGTGCTGTGGCTGCTCGTGGCCCTCTCGGTTCTTTCGCTCGCCGTGGCCATCGAACGCGCGGTGCTGTTCTGGATCGGTCTCTTATAGCCTTCTTACGCTGCCGCCGATTAGCAAGGTAAAATGTCAGTGGAGGTTGTGGTTTCCCAAAACAAAAGCACGTATAACA
>QGUH01000965.1 GCA_003242355.1 Pseudomonadota bacterium | reverse complement strand
TGTTTTACCCCTTTTTTTTTGTGGGAAGCTTAGATGTGTATAAAGGACAGCCTGGCTTCCGTGCTGGTGGCCCTCACCAGCGCGGCCGATCAGCTCACCGTGCTTCACCGAGCGGGGCTCCTGCACGGTGACGTCAAGCCCGCGAACGTGATCGTGCAGCCCCATGGAGGGGCGACGCTCGTCGATCTCGGGCTCGCGGCGCCGCTGCGCGAAGGGGGTGCGCTCGCCGAGGGGCTGACGCCGCGGTACGCGGCTCCGGAGCTTTTGCACGGTAGGCCGCTGACCGTGCGCGCCGAGGTCTACGCGCTCGGAGTCGTGCTCGCCGAGGCCTTGCAGGCCGTGCGCACGACCTCGCTCGCCCCGGAAGCGCTCGCCGAGCTCGCCGCGATTGCAGCGCGGGCGACCGCTGCCGTGCCGGCGCAGCGCTTTCCTTCCGTCGACGAGTTGGCGAGCGCCGTGCGCCGCGCCGCCGGGCTGCCCATGCCCGCCGGCGATGCGGATTACGACGTCGTGCTCTGGCCGGTGGTGGGGATCGACGCATTCGCGGGTCAGTTGCTCGAAGCCGCGCATGCGCTCCGCCCCGGAGAGCTCTTGCGCGTCGTGGGCCCTCCGGGCTCCGGTCGCACGGCGCTGCTCCGCAGGCTCGCGTGGTCGCTCGGCGCCGAGGGCGAACCGGTCGCCACGATCGAAGAACAGGCGACGGCCCGCTCCGTCGCGAGCGAGCTCGGCGCGTACGCCTCCCTGGCGTCGGTGTTCGTGCTGGTGGACGACGCGGATGCGCTCGCGCCCGCGGTGGTCGCGGAGGTGCGGCGCGCGCTCGCCGAGGGCGCCCGCGTCGTCACGGTGGGCGGCGTAGAGCTCGGATCCGCTGCGCGCGAGCTCACGGTGCCTCCTCTCGAGGAGCACGCCGCGCGGGAGCTCGTGCGGCGCGCGATTCCGTCGCTCGGAGACGAGCAGGTACGTCGCGTGCTCGAGCTTTCGGATCGGCGCCCGGGCGAGCTCCGTCGCATGGTTCGGACGATCGCGAGCGATCCGGTCGCATCGACCGCCGACGTGGAGCGCGCTCTCGGCGCGGGGACGAGCACCGCGCGCGTGCCCGATGCGCCGCTCGAGCGCGCGGTGTACTACCTCGATCGCGGCCGGTACAACGACGCGCACGCGGCGCTCGCCGCGTTGCCGGCCGAAGACGCGGGAAAGGTTCCCGTTGCCATCGCGCACGCGCGCCTCGAGCTCGGTCTCGGCGAGTCGGCAGCCGCGCTCGCGCGGCTCACCCCGCTCGCGTCGCTCGAGCTTTCTCCGGAGGAACGCGCCGAAGTCACGCTCTACGTCGGGCGCGCGCACCTCGGCGTCGGCGACTATGCGCGCGCCCTGGAGCTGCTCGGTCCGCTCGCGGAGACCGATGGCTCCATCGGCGTCGAAGCGCTCTCGTACCAGGCGCTCGCTCACTCGTTGCTCGGGAATCACGCCGTGGCGCTCGCGGGGCTCGAGCGCGCGTGCGCGCGCGCGGCGGAAAATGGCGTTGCGCGCATCGAGGCCGTCGCGCTCGTCTCGCTCGCGCTCGCCTTGCAACGCGCAGATCGCAACGAAGAGGCGCGCGCGGCGTACGAGCGCGCGATTGCCGCCGCGGAACGTGCCAGCGATGCCGGAGCGCTCGCCACCATTCGCGTGAACCTCGCGGGTCTGCTCAAGATCCGCGGCGACATCGCCGGCGCGATCGAGCAATTCGAAGCCGGCCTCGACATGGGGCGCCGCTCGGGCCGCCGGCAGACGGCGCGCCAGGCGCTCCTCAATCTCGCCAACCTCGATTTGTACCTCGGCCGACTCTCACGCGCCGAGGCTCGCATCGCGGCGCTCGAAGAGCAGCGCTCGCAGCTCCCTCAGGTGTTGTGCGCCCAGCTCGAAGGGCTCTCGGCGGAGCTGCTCGCCCGCAAGGGGAACGTCGAGGAGAGCGTGATTCGCTACGAAGCCTCGGCGCGCGGCTACGAAGCGCTCGGTCGCGCGAGCGACGCCGCGGAGGCGCGGCTCGAAGGCGTGCTCGCGGAGGTGCGCTTGCCGCACCCGGACGTCTCGGCGCTTCGAGCGCGCATCGAGCGCTCGGAGAAGGCCCTCGGAGACGCGCCCAAGCACCGACCGTTGCTGTTGCTCGCGAAGAGCCGAGTCGCGAGCATCGCGGGAGACGACTCGGAGGCCCGCGCGCGCATCGACGAGGCGCTCGCGGTGGCGCGCGAAGCGGGTGAGAAGGAGTGGCTGTGGCGCGCGCTCGAGGCCCGCGCCGAGCTCGAAGAGGCGGGCGGTCAGATGATGCTCGCGCGCCGCGATCGCGAAGAGGCGCTCGCGGTGCTCGAGGAGATCGCGGCGGGCCTGCCACGGGACCTGCGCGAGG
>QGUH01000964.1 GCA_003242355.1 Pseudomonadota bacterium | reverse complement strand
GTGGGGGTGCGCCCCTTTCCGGGGTGCGGGCCCTGGCGCGCGGCGGGGGTGTGGGGGATGCACTTGGTGCGGCATCCCGAGCTCGCTCGAGCGCCGGAGCTCCGCTTCGAGCGCGGTGGGATCGGAGAACGTTCCCGCGCGCGCAATCGTGACGAGCCGTGCCTCGGGCTGGCGCGCGCCGCGCGCGGCAAGGCAGCTGTGCAATAGCTCCAGACGGCAGAGCGCGGCACGGGCGCCGGTTGCTCCGACGAGCGCGCGCACCACGCGTTCGCCGATTGCTTCTTGCAGCGTCAGGCGTCGCGCGGCGGCGTCGACGAGCCGCGCCAGCGTCCCGAGCCCCACGAGCCGAGCACCGGGCTCGTAGGCGATGGTGGCCGTCCCGAGCCCCGGCAACAGGTGGTGGGGGCAAATCGTGGTCACCTGGATGTCGCGTACGACGACGATGCCCGACGGACCGGGGGCGGGATCGGAGCCTTCCTCGAGCAACGCCTCGAGATCGACCGCTTCTCCGGCGAGCAGCTCGCTCGTGAACGCCTCGACGACCCGGGCCGGCGTCTTTCGGAGCGTCGGATCGTCGAGATCGTAGCCGAGCGCGCGTAGAAACGTCCTAATCCCCTGCTCGGCTGCCACACGATCGACGGGCTTCATGTGCGGCAGAGCATCCCCCTGCCGAGGCGCTAGTTCAAGAGATGGCGACGAATGTCGGCCCGGATCGGGCGGCGGCCGCGGTAGCCCGCGTCGAGCTCGTGGTAGTACGCGAGCGAGTCTTCACCGTAGCGCCAGCACAGCCACACGGGTCGGCCCTCGACGCGTCCGAAGAAGTCGACCAGACCGATCTGAGGATCTTTGACGATGCCGCCGAGCGCGCGAACGCGCTGCCAGCCGCTCTCGTAACGTCGAATGCGCTCGCGCAGCTCGCGCTTGAGCCGGCGCACGTCCGGCACGTCGGTGCTCGTGAGCTCCAGCGTGTCGGGAGTGCGCCCGATGCGCTGGGTGAGCTCCGCGAGCCGTTGCTCGATTTCGCTCTGTTCGCGGAGCTGCTGGGCCACGATCAGGTTCAGCGTCGGAATCAACGCGTTGACTTCGGGAATGGTGAACATCGGCGGACCTTCCGGGAAATCGACGCTCCTCAGCGACGAAGATCCCAGAGCACGGTCGCTGCCGGCGGGAGATCGCCGGCGTCCAGCATCGTTCGACATTCGCTGCAGCTCTCCGGAAAATTGGTATCCGCGCAGTTTTCGCAGGGCTCGATGGCGCGTCGCGCCGCGACGAGGTCCGCACGCAGCCGTTCGAGGAGGCGAATGCGCTCACCTACCTGGCGCGTGCGCGACTCGAGCTCCGCGACGAGCTCTCGAGCGGCGGAGCGACCGCTGGTGTTTCGGTGCTTGACCTCGAAAAGACTCCGAATCTCATCCAACGAAAAGCCGGCTTGCCGGAGCTCGCTCGCGAGCTTCAGTTTGTCGAGCTCTCTTCGTCGAAAAAGCCGCTGTCCGCCCGCTTCCCGCGGTTCGGGCGAGAGGAGCCCTGCCTCCTCGTAGAAACGCACCGTGCGTAGGGTGCTTTTCGACAACCGAGCCATGTCTCCAGTGGTCAACATGGCTCCGTCTGAGGGTAGCCGGTGATCTTCCCTTCCGTCGGACAAGCGCGTTGAGCTTAGAAAGCGGATCGAACTCGGTCAAGTCGACCACCGCTCATCCGCGCTCTCGATCGTGCATCGGACGAAACCCGGATGACGCACGATTTCTGAAGCCTGGGCGAAAAACGGGCAGCTCGGGTCCGACTCACGCAGTTGGCCAGAGCAGAATGGCAAGCTTGGTGAGAAAAAAGTCTGCAACGAGGATGGCGATCGAGATCACGACCACGGTCCGTGTGGTACTGTTCCCGACTCCCGCGGTGCCGCCCGTCGTGGTCATGCCGAAGTGACAGCCGACGAGCGCGATGATGGCGCCGAAAAACGGAGTCTTCGCCATGCCGCTCACGACGTCGGCCATCGTCACGGTGCCGAGCGCCGTTCGCAGGAAGAACGACGACGGAATGTCGAACTGCAGGTCCGTGATCAGCATCGCGCCCGTGAAGCCCAGCACGAGCGCGAACGTCGCCAGGATCGGCATCACCAGCACCGATGCAACCAGGCGCGGCCAAACGAGCTTCTTCAGCGGATCGGCGCCCAGCGCGCGGATGGCGTCGATCTGCTCGGTGACGTTCATCGAGCCCACCTCCGCCGCCATGCCCGAGCCGATTCTGCCGCCGACGATCACCGCCGTGAGCGTCGGCGCGAGCTCACGAGCGAAGGAGAGCGCGACGACGCGACCGGTGTACTCCATGCCGCCGAACTTGCGCAGGCCGAACGCGAACTGAACGGCCATCACCATGCCGATGAACA
>QGUH01000088.1 GCA_003242355.1 Pseudomonadota bacterium | reverse complement strand
CGACACGAAGCTCCGGTCCGCCAGTTTCTGGACACGGAGCCCCGCCGTCTACGACACCAGCAGCCTGCCGACCCAGATCCCGGCCGGTGAACGGTGAACCCGCCCGCCGCCATTCTCCCTCCCGTGACATAATGGTAGCGGCAACGTTGCCGCTACTCTGCTTCCCGGGAGACACGGGACGGCGCCAGGGTACGCTCGACCCTCCTGGAACTCTTCGTTGAAGAGCTCGCTACGTACCTCACGCAAGAAGGCGAACGGCTTCTTCGTTCGCGTCAGCCTCGTGAGAAGAAACTCTTCTTCCTTCGTCACCTTCGTCGCCGGGCGCCATCGCGGAATCGCCATGGCCGGCACTCGATCACGGGCGCCTTGCCCCTCGCAAAGAGATTCACGTGGGATCACGTATGATCACCTATGGTCACCGGCAATTCCTCAACGAAATCGGTGGCTTCAAACTGAGCGGCGCTCTAGTCGCTTGTCGGTATGCTGAGAGCCATTCGGTGCCGTGTGCTTGCCGCTATCCTGCTTCCCGGGATGAAAACCGGCAGGGCTCTTGCTGCTATTTCGCTTCGAGGCACGCACCTCGGCGCGCCGACCCCTTCGAAAGGAGACAACGGCCACTCCGCAGGGCGGTCCACCGCTCGAATCTTCCCAAACGTCGTGAGCTCGTGAGTCGAGGAGCCGCGGTGTGCCGAGCTGGTTCGCCGGGAGCTCGGAGCTGGTGGTAACGCCCAACGCCCCTTGGCGGAGGCCGGAGAGCTTCAAGGATTTCGCGCTCTGCGCGTGGCGATGGCGACGCTGCTGCGAGCACGGCCGCTGGAAAGCACGCAACCGGGGGCGCGCGGCGACTGACGAGACGTGCGTCGCCGCACCACGATGATTCTCTTTCCTCACTGCGCAATGGTTCGCGATACCCAGCGACGAGGGAGTAATGGCCGAAGCGAAACGCCGTACAGTGTTCCCGATGACCGAGTCTTCATGGCCGGGGCACCTCGTTCAGCGACGTGCAAGGACACTGAGCACTGCTACGGTGGGATTTTGGGCCGCGCTCGTAGTGGCGGCTTGTATTGATGACCGACCTGTTATGAAAGCCGCACGTGCCCACCTCAGAATTCCGGCACCAGTGCCGAGGTCGAAGGTGGCAGCGCCGGCGCGGAGGAGCCCGAACCTGCGGACGAAGGGCATGGCGCCGGCGGTGCGGGCGGAAGCACGGTATCGGAGTCCGGGGGTGCGGGTGGTGGACGTGACGCTCCGTCGGAATTGGATCCGGCGCTCGGAGGGCCCTGCCGGGAAGAAGGTGCGCTCTTGTGCCCTGCTCCCGCTGCGCGGGAGCTTTGGGTTTGTCTAAACGGGAAATTTCGTCTCTACGCGGAATGTGTCGAGGGCGACGTCTGCAGCGACGACGGACCGCGGTGCAAGCCGATCACGCCGTTGTGTGTGGGGCGAGACCCAGGCGAACGGTTCTGTGACGGCACGACACTGCATACCTGCGCGAACGACCTTCTGAGCACGATGGTCAAGGAGTGCGACGAGCGCTGCATCGACGGCGCGTGTGCTCCCGAAACATGCGGAAACGGCAAGCTCGAGGAAGGCGAGGAGTGCGATGACGGGAACGCCGACAACGGCGATGACTGCCTGTCGTCGTGTCGAGAGGCCACGTGTGGGGACGGATTCGTTCGGGAGGGGGTGGAAGAATGCGACGATGGAAAAGACAGCGACGAAGACGACTGCCCCACAACGTGCATGAACGCGGTGTGTGGGGACGGATTCGTTCGGGAGGGGGTGGAAGAATGCGACGATGGAAAAGACAGCGACGAAGACGAGTGCCTCTCATCGTGCAAAGCGCCCGTTTGCGGCAACGGCGTGAAAGAGGGCACCGAGGAGTGCGACGATGGAAACTCGATCACGACGGACGACTGCACCAACGAATGCAAACGGCCCGCATGCGGAGATGGATTCGTGCACGGCAAGACGGAGCAGTGCGATGATGGCGATCCGGACGGTGGTCCGTGCAGAGCGGACTGCACCTGGGCGGCAGTGGCCATCGACGCGGGAGGCGGCCATGTTTGCGCCTTGATGGCCAACGACGCGCTGAAGTGTTGGGGGAACAATTTCTTCGGTCAGTTGGGGACATACGGGGAGCTATCGCCAGATCGAGAGCAGACTCCAGACGTTTTCTCCGATTCGGTTTCCGCATTCGACGCCGGCGAGTTAGCGACCTGTGCCGTTCACATTGAGAGGAGCTCGATCAAGTCCAAGCCCTATCAAGTTTTCCCCGGTTTTACGCCCCGTCAGGTGGCTCTTGGCGCTTACCATATTTGTGCAATCGACGGACAGTCCAGTGCCTTGAAGTGTTGGGGGTTCGTTGGCGACGGCGCATTGGGGGTGAATCATGATGACGAATTCGCTGGGGATGACGAGTCCATCTACGAGGTGCCTTATGTCGAGTTGGGGGTCGCGGCTCGAGCTGTCGCGGCAGGGGATTCGTTCACGTGCGCGTTGTTGGAAACGGGTTCCGCGAAGTGCTGGGGAAACAACGAATATGGGCGATTGGGGCTTGGTTCCAGTGATGTGTCGCGCGCTTTGCCGTCGGGTGACGTGCTCCTTGGTGATAAACTCGAGATAGCAAAAATCGCGACCTGCTCTCGTCACGTGTGCGCTCTCAGTACGACGGGCTACGTGAAGTGTTGGGGCGCAAACGAAAGCGGACAGCTCGGCTACGGCGATACCGCTGACCGTGGGCGAACGCAGGCATCCATGGGCAACAATCTGCCTGTGGTGCCGCTCGGCTCACCGGTTGTCGACATCGCCATCGGTTCTGCTTCGAGTTGCGCGGTGTTGGTAGACGGTGCGGTCAAATGTTGGGGAGCGGGGGCGTCCGGGCAGCTCGGCCAGCCTGCGTTGACACATGTCGGGGACACCGTGAACAACCTCGGGGACGAGCCCGGTGAGGTTCAGGCGCTCCCACCCATCGACCTTGGAACCGGAGCACACGCAATTCGCGTCGCAGTGGGACTCGACTTTGCTTGCGCCGTGCTCGAGGACGGTGGAGTGAAGTGTTGGGGGAACGACTACGTGCTCAACAAAAGCATCGGCGATGAAGTCGGAGAGATGGGCGACGCCCTTCCTGAGGTACCCCTAAACTGAGGGCGGCACACGTAACCCGGGGAGGGCTGCTCGGGGGTCTCGGAGCGAAACCGGGGCCTCCGCAGAGAGCCGTCCTCATGCACTGGCACTTGATTGCGTCGAGCCGAGACGGGAAATGGTGGTGACGGCGCAAGGTGCTGGTGACGGATGACGCCCGTCGGTAGCCTGCTGCTGTTGCTGACACGGGGGTACATGATGAATAATGCGCCCGCAATGAGGACGACCTGCTTCCTGTCGGCTACCTGGGTGCTCCTAGGCTTGCTCGTGTCGGTGCCTGCGCCTGCCGATACCCTGGCTCAAGGCCAGCCGAGTTCCCTTCTCGACGTCGATGATGAGTTCGTTACCGGCGTTACCGAGCCGACGGCCATCGCCTTCCTCCCGGACGGCAGCGCGCTCATCACTGAACAGGGGGGGACGGTCCATCTGCGGACGACCGCTGGGATGCTCGTGAACGCCGGCTCGATCCAGGTAGATCGTGCGAAGTTCAGGGGCGAGCAGGGGCTCCTCAACGTCCTGCCGCACCCCGACTTTGCTGAGAACCGCCTACTCTACTTCTATTACACCACCTCTAATGACAAGCGAGTCGTGACCATCGAGCTCGGGGAGGATAATAGGCTCAAGTTGGACACGCAAAGGGTGATTGTGAGCGGCATCGTGTACCCCCCCGGCCCTGGATTCAGCGGCAACCACAATGGGGGAGCGCTGACGATCTACGGGGGAAAACTGTATATCGGCGCTGGAGACGGTGGCAGCAACTCGGATGCGGCCGTTAGCTCGATGACGGTCGGGAACTATTACGGAACCTGCCTAACCGTTTTGAATGGGAAGATTCTCCGCGTAAATCTCGACGGTTCCATTCCGGAGGACAACCCACTAGTCGGCAAGACCGTTACCGGGTGCGCCGGGAACGAGAACACGGAGCCATCGATGACGAGCTCCGACCCGAGGACGGAGATTTGGGCCTGGGGTTTGCGCAATCCCTGGCGCATTTGGGCTGATCCAAAGACGGGAAATCTTTGGGTCGGGGATGTTGGAGAAATCACCTACGAGGAGATCAACGTCATCCCGAAAGAAGGGGGCGTGCACATGGGCTGGCCCTGGCGCGAGGGGCGGGAGGGGTTTCCACGGAGCAAGTGCAGCGAGATCTCCCCGGACGTTGGTGACTGCGTCGAGCCAACGTACGTTTGTGAACAGGATAACAAAGGTCCTGGGGGGCAGCCCGACAATCCGAATGTTCCCAACGGCTGCGAGTCGATCACCGGCGGCGTGATCCTCAACGACTGCGAGTGGCCGGCCGAGTTCGAGGGTCGATACGTGTTCGGCGACTACGTCGGAAGGCGCGTTTGGACGTTGGAGGTCAATGATGATCGGAGCGGGACGGTTGGCGAGCGACAGGAGCTCTTGACCGTCGAGAATGGACGCGGCCCGGTGCATATCGTGGAGCACAAGGGCGCCTTGTACGTGGTTGGGCACTCGCCAATGGGTGGCGGCGTCACCCGCATTGCCCCGAAGACACCCGAAGCCCCGTGTGGCGGCTCGGACCCGGGGGGCATGGGCGGAATGGGCGGCATGGGCGGTGGAGGCGGCGGCGGTGACACCGGCGGCGCGGCGCCCGAAGGTGGCAGCGGAGGCTCCTCGGGAGGGGCCGCTGGTGGCGAGCCCGGCTCGGGCGGTATGGCTGCCGGTGCCGGGGGCACGCCGCCGGCGCAGGGCGGCGCGGCGCCAGCGACGGGCGGCACGCCGAGCACGGGAGGAACGCCGAGCACCACGGGAGGGAACCCCGGCGCTTCGGGCGGCTCGCCCGGCTCCAGCAGCGGGGGAGCGCCCACGGCCGGACAGCCGGGGGCAGGCGGCACTCCGGCGACGACTGGCGGGAGCGCCGGGGCGACTGGCCAGGAGCCGCCTGCGTCCGAGGGTTGCGGATGCCGGACTGCCGGCGCTCGCGGGAGCGCCCTTGGAGGGACGCTGGCCGCTCTCGCCCTCGGGCTTTTTGCGGCGCGCCGCCGGCGGAAGTAGCTGGAGCCGAGAGTGGGGTGGGGCGCCGGGAGGGCGCCCCACGCTTTTGACAGCCTCGATGCCGTTGGACGACGCTAGGCGTCGCGATGCGCCTGCGCCCGGCCGAGATTTATCGGAGGACCCGCAAGAGCCCGGACCTGTTCTGGAATTGGGCCGTGTGCCGTCCGATTGCGGCGCTCGTGCTCTCCGGCATCCACACGACGCGGGTCACGCCGAACCAGATCACGTTGCTGTCGGCGGGCGTGGCGTTCGGTGCGGCAGCGCTGCTCGCCTCGGCTCCGGGCTACGTCGGGCTCGTCGCGGGGGCGCTGGTGCTCGAAGCGTCGTACGTGCTCGACTGCGCGGACGGCATGCTCGCGCGCCTTCGGGGGATCGCCTCGGATGGCGGGCATCTGCTCGACTTTCTGATGGACGAGATCAAGGCGTTCGTGGTGCTCGCGGCGGTCTCGCTGCGGCTCTACCGGGAGCACCACGACGCGGATTTGCTCGCGCTCGGGCTCTTGGGGCTGGTCGCGCTCGCGACCGGGACGGCCCTCACCACGTTTCTCAGGCGACCCGAGATCGCGAGACCGAGCACGACGCCGAGCGCGGCGGAAAGAGCGCACGGGATCGTTGCGATCGCAGAGCGCGTGGCGAAGGGAATCATCCACTATCCCTCCTACATCTGGCTCGCGGCGCTCTTCGGGCGCATCGAGCTTTACTTCTATCCGTACATCGCCGTGAACGCGCTCTACGCGGCACGCGCCTTCGCAACGGTGGCGTTCCGCTTCGCCGGCGCGAGCAGCGCGCCCAAGCCCTGACGGCGCTCAGCGGCGGGCGCGCTCGCGGCGGGCGCGTTCGAGCTCGGCGAGGCGACCGACGACGCCGCGAGCGACGATTTCGAGCACGCGCTGCACGAGGCGGCGCGGGTGCCGGGGGTCGCCGCCGAAGGTGAGGCGGCTCTTCGCGGTGCGCCTGCCGGGGAGCTCGCCGCGCGCGCTGCATTGCACTTCGAGAGCGCTGCCCTTGCGGGTCAGCACGAGCTCTTCGACGGCGAAGCGGAACGTGATGGTGCTGCCGCGGCCCGCACCCCAGTCGAGCTGGTCTGCCTCGCGGCGGAGCACCCCCTGGAGGTGACGCGTGTACGCCCGTGCGTTCGCGGTACCCGGCGGGAACGTGATCCGACTGACGACGATCCGAGGGCGTCCCGGAGGGCGACCGACGAGCGGCGGCAGCTCGGCGTGCGCGTTCCCGGCGACGGACGGAACGGAGAGCAGCGCGAAGAGCGTGAGTAGCGCACGTCGCGGCAGCCGAGCCATCGGATGCCTCGTACGGCCGGTTGCGGGCGGTGGGCAAGAAACCGGGCATCTCGGCGAGGTGGGGCGGCGTGTGCCGCCCCCGAAACGAGGCGAGAACGCCGACTCGTCGAACCGATCGGCGTTCTCCGAACGAGGGGGAGAGCGTCGTCGCGCCGTCGGGGACGTGCTAACCGGTGACGGAATGGACGCGCTTCTGCGCACGCAGGTTCCGTCCGTGCTCGACGTGGATCCCTCGGGGCGGGCGGTCGATGTCGACGTGATCGTGATTGGCGGAGGCGTCAACGGAACCGGGGTGGCGCGCGATTGCGCGCTGCGCGGGCTGCGCGTGGCGCTGTTCGAACGCAACGACATCGCGTTCGGGGCTTCCGGGAACTCGAGCGGGATGATCCACGGCGGGCCGCGCTATCTCACGGCGAATCCGGACGTGACGTACACCTCGTGCCTCGACTCGGGGCACATCCAGCGCATCGCGCCGCATCTCTTGTTCCGGATCCCCTTCTTGATGCCGGTGTTCGGGGAGCGCGACCTCGCCGGCGCGTTGGCGCTGACGGCGTACGACGCGTTCTTCTCGCTCTACGATCGCTATCAACCGCTCAAGCGCGGCAAGCCCCACACGCGCCTGAGCGGTGAGGAGCTCCGAGCGCTCGAGCCTGGGCTCGTCGGTTGCCCGATTGGCGGCGTGACCTTCGACGAATGGGGCATCGACGGAGCGCGCTTGTGCATCGCGAACGTGGTGGACGCGATGGAACGCGGAGCCGAGGTGCGCGTGCACACGACGGTCACCGAGGTGCTCCGGCGCGACGACGGCCGCGTTTACGGCGTTCGGTATCGCGATCGGCGCACGAACGAGACCGGTGTGCGCACCGGCTCGCTCGTGGTCAACGCGACCGGCGCCTGGGCGCCGTTGACGGCGGCGCTCGGCGGCTTGGCTCCGGAAGCAGCGCGCATTCGACCGGGCAAGGGCATTCACGTTTTCCTCGATCGACGGCTCACGAACTACGCGATCGCGACGAACGCCATCGACGGGCGGCAAGTTTTTCTGATGCCGTGGCAGAACATGAGCGTCCTCGGGACGACGGACGACGACTACTACGGCGATCTCGACGACGTGATCGCGACGGAAGACGAGGTGCGCTACCTCTTCCAGGCCGTCGAACGGGTCTTTCCGGCGATTCGCAATGCGCGCGCCATCGGCACGTGGGGCGGCGTGCGGCCCACCCTGTGGGGTTGGGGCGTGAACGAGGACGAGCTGTCGCGCGAGCACGCCATCGTCGATCATCGCGATCACGGCGCCGATGGCCTCTACTCGATGATCGGCGGCAAGCTCGCTTCGTACCGCTTGTTCGCTCAAGAAATGACGGACGTGATCGTCTCGCGCTTCGGGCGCGACACGCCCTGCCGCACGCACGTGGCGTCGTTGCCTGGCGGTGAAGAGAGCGTGGATCCGATGCGGCTCGTCGTCGAAGGAGGCATGGAGGCCGTCACGGCGACGCGTCTCGAGTACCGACACGGCGCCCGCAGCGTGCGCGTGCTCGAACGCATGCGGAAGAACCCGCGCGAAGCGGCGGTGGTTTGCGTGTGCGAGCCGGTGACGGAAGCGGAAATTCGGTACGTCGTCGAGAACGAGCTCGCCGTGACCGTCGAGGACGTTTCGCGAAGGACGCGCCTCGGGCTCGGCGCCTGCGGCGGCATGCGCTGCGCGCTGCGCTGCGGGCGCATCGTCGCGGACGCGCTCGGGACCGATCCCGCCGAGGGACCGCGGCTCGCGCTCGAGTTCTTGAAGAGCGCCACACGACGGCGGCTGCCGGCGATCAATCCCGATCAAGCACGGCAGGAAGCGCTCGCGCTCGCCGTGATTCAGGCGGAGCTCGGCACGCAACCCGTGGGGCCGTCGGAGGAAAAGCCCGATGGGTGAGCCTCTCGCGACCCGTGCCGGTGAGCCGTCGGTGCTCGTCGTCGGCGCGGGGTTTGCTGGAGTCGCCGCGGCGTGGGCCGCGCGCCAGGCCGGGGCGCGGGTGCAGGTCGTGTCCGCTGGGGCCGGGGCGAGCGAGCTCTATTCGGGCTTGGCGGATGGAGCACCGAACGCGAAAGCGCAGGAGATCGCGAGCGCGCTCGGGCTCGCCGTGCACGCGGCGCCGCGCGCGGTCGCGACCCGCGAGGGTTTCGTGCGCTTGGTGCTCGGCCGTGACCGGGCGGTGCTCGATCTCGAGGCGTTGTCCGGTCGCACGATCGCCGTCGTCGACCTTTCCCGGGACGACTTCGATGCGGGCCTGTTGGCGAAGAGCCTCGAAGCGAGCGCTTGGGCCCGCTCGACGCGCACTCGGTTCGTCGCGGTTCCGGTCGAGGCGCTCGAGAGCGGGCCGGAACGCCGCTTTCCGCCGTTCGACTTCGCGCGCGTTCTCGAGAATCCAGAGCGCGTGCGTAAGCTCGCGCGTCTGCTCGCGAGCGCGAGCGCCCACGCCGACGGATTTTTGCTGGGCCCGTGGCTCGGCATCGAGCGACCCGTCGCGGAGGAGCTCACGCGCTTGCTCGCGCGGCCCGTCGGTGAGACGGCGTCGGGGCCAGAGGGCGCCGCGGGCGCGCGCTTCGCGGTGCGCCGCCGAGAGCTCTTCGGGCGCCTCGAGATCGAGCTCGCGATCGGGCGCGTGCTCACCATCGAGCGCTCGCCGCTTCGCCCCGTCCCGCGCCCGGGCGACCGCCTTCCGCGCCCCGGGGGGGGCTCCCCATCGGCGGCC
>QGUH01000963.1 GCA_003242355.1 Pseudomonadota bacterium | reverse complement strand
CCCGCCTCCCCCGGCCTCCCCGCGGCCCTCGGGCGGTTCGGGCGCGCTCCCCCTGGCGCCGCCCCGGCCCCCCTGGGGCCGCCCCGCGCCGGTGCACCCGCCGGTGTCGGTGGACGACGTTCCGCCGGAAGCCGACGAGCTGCCGCCGCTTCCCGTCTCGACGCGGCCGCTGCGCACGCAGCGAGGGTCCTCCACGGCGGCTCCCTGTGGGGGGCAGCAGCGATCGACGTCACCGACGGCCGGCGTACAGAACAGCCCGTCGTCGCAGTCGCTATGACCGTTCGCGCCGAGGTCGCAGCGCTCGCCTTCGCCTTGGCGGGAGCACCCGACCCCCGTGAGCGCCACCAAGCCCAGGGCGAAACCGAGCGATACCAGCGTGCGCCGAGGAGTACCGAACATCGAGGTGCTCGGGTTCTACCAGCGCCCACGGTCGCGTGTCCACCGCGGCACGATGCCGGCTCGGCGCGAAATGCCGAGCCGGCTCATCCGCCGCGTTCGGCTTTGGACTCGACCGCGGCGGCGAAGAGGCGCACGTAGCTGACCGCGCTCAACAGCGAAAACACGAGGGATACGTAGACGAGCGCGCGCCCGACGACCACGAGGTCGACCTCGCCCATGTCGAGGGGACCGAGCGTGAGGTGATACGGGTAACCGAGGATCAGGCAGAGGATGCCCACCATCTGCAGGGCCGTCTTGCTCTTGCCCTCCTCGCCGGCAGCGATCACCACGCCCTCGCTGCTCGCGATGCTGCGCAGCGCCGTCACCGAAATCTCGCGCGCGAGCAGCAGCGTGACCGCCCATTCGGGGATGCGGCCCATCGGCACCATGTAGATGAGCGATGCCATGACGAGCAGCTTGTCCGCGAGGGGATCGAGGAATTTGCCGAGCACGCTCACCACGTTCATCCGGCGCGCCAGATAACCGTCGAGCAAATCGGTGAGCGCTGCGGCCGAATAGACGAGCGCGGCGATGGTGCAGTCTTTGGGCGTTCCGCGATCGATGAGCAGCAGCACGACCGGGATGATCGCGACGCGGCCCATCGTGAGCAGGTTCGGCAGATTGAACGCGTCCTCTTTGAGGGAACGCGCCCGCTTGCGCTTCGCGTCGGGGCGGCTCGCGGGGTCGGCCGGATCGGGCATTGCGCTCACGAGGGATTCCCGGAATCCGTTCGGATGGCCTCGAGCGCCTGTTCGATCGTGAAGCGGCGCTCGTGGACCGCGCGCCCCACGATGGCAGCGACGATGCCCGCGTCCGCCGCGGCCAGGACGCGCAGATGGTCGAGGGTGCCGACCCCGCCGCTCGCGATCACGGGGACGCCCGTTTCGCGGGCGAGGCGCGCCGTCGCCTCGACGTTCGGGCCGACCTCGGTCCCGTCCCGCTCGATGTCCGTGTAGAGCACGGCCGCAATCGGGAGCGTCGCGAGCTCGCGCACGAGGTCGACCGCCTCGCGCTCCGAGGTTTCGAGCCAGCCGTCGGTTGCGACTTTGCCGCCCCGCGCATCCACGGCAACGATGACGCGCTCTGGGTAGGCGCGAGCGAGCCGTGCGACGAGCTCCGGCTGCCGCACGGCGACCGTGCCGAGCACGACCCGGTCGGCGCCGAGCTCGAGATACTCGGCAGCCGCTTCGGCGCTACGCACGCCGCCACCGACCTGCACTCCGCGCCCGAAGGCACCGACGATCTCGCGGATGAGATCGCGCTGCACCGGTGCTCCGGCGCGAGCCCCTTCGAGATCGACGACGTGCAACCGGCGCACGAGCGCGCTCCACGTGCGCGCGAGCGCTGCCGGGTGCTCCGCGTAAACGGTGACGTCTTCGTAACGCCCCTTTCGGAGCCGGACGGCTTTGCCGTCGAGCAGATCGATCGCGGGAATCAGCTCCATGAAGCCTCCAGGACGGCCCCTCGTGCGACCCGGGACGCCCGGTTCGAGCGCAACGCCCTCGCCGTCATTCGAGCGACCCTTTGGTGGACGGAACCCCGGGCGACCGCGGGTCGATCTCGACTGCCTGACGCAGGGCGCGCGCAAACGCCTTGAACGTGATCTCGACGATGTGGTGCAGGTTCTGCCCCTCGTGCAGCCGGAGGTGCAGGTTCGCGCGGGCGCTGCGCGCGAACGCCTCGAAGAAGACCTCCGCGAGCTCCGCGTCGAAGTCGCCGATCTTGGCTTTCGGGAGCGGAACCTTCCACACGAAGTACGGCCGGCCGGAGAGGTCGAGGGCCGCGGTGACGAGCGCTTCGTCCATCGGCAGCGTGGCCCAACCGTACCGACGGATGCCGGCGCGGTCGCCGAGCGCGTCCAGCACGGCCGTGCCGAGCACGATGCCCACGTCCTCGGTGGTGTGGGGCCCGGCGATCTCAACTTGCCCCGCGGCACGGACCTGGGA
>QGUH01000087.1 GCA_003242355.1 Pseudomonadota bacterium | reverse complement strand
CCAGTATCTACAAGCGTGGGTTGTCCGGCGGGTGCGGATTGTAAAAAAGGACGTCCCGCCGTCCGGCCGGGCCCCCCCCCGCTCCGGCGGTGTTCGGGGGCGGGTCTCTGCAATGGGCGCGATCGGTGAAAACCGGTGGTTTGCCCGCGACCTCGAGCGCCGCCTCGCGCAGTTGCCGTGGGATCAAGAACCGCCGGGCGATCTCCGCCTTTTCTCGATCCGTGTACCCGCCGAACTCGACCACCTCCATCCGATCGAGCAGCGGGCTCGGGATGTTGTGCATGTAGTTGCCGGTGGCGATGAACAACACCTCGCTCAGATCGAACGGCACCCCGAGATAGTGGTCGGTGAACGAGTGGTTCTGCGCAGGATCGAGCACTTCGAGCAGCGCGCTCGCCGGATCGCCCTGCAGCGAGACGCCGAGCTTGTCGACCTCGTCGAGGAGGAACACGGGATTCTTCGATCCCGCCTGGCGCATACCCTGGATGATGCGTCCCGGCATCGCGCCGACGTACGTCCGGCGGTGCCCCCGGATGTCGGCCTCGTCGCGAATGCCACCGAGCGCCGCGCGCACGTACTTGCGGCCGAGCGCCCGCGCGATCGATTGCGCGATCGACGTCTTGCCGACGCCCGGAGGACCGATGAAGAGCAGAATCGGCCCCCGCGCGAGCGCGCGCGCGGTGCTCTTCCCCTCGGTCTTCGTGCCGGGCTCCCCTGCAGCAGCGCCCTCGGCGCCTCCTGCGCCGTCGCTCGCCCCGCCGTTGCTCGCTCGGCGTGCTTCGCCGTTCGCGGCGGCGCGGCGCGCGTTGAGCACGCGCACGGAGAGGAACTCCAAGACGCGATCCTTCACGTCGCGCAGGCCATAGTGATCCTCGTCGAGCACGCGCGCGGCGTTCACCAAGTCGAGCGCGTCCGGCGTCCGCTGATTCCACGGCAGCTCGGTGATCCACTGCAGAAACGTGCGGATCACCTGCGCTTCCATGAATTCGGGCCCCATCCGCTCGAGGCGCCCGAGCTCGCGGAACACTTCCTGGCGCGCTTCCTCCGGCAGCCCGAGCCCCTCGAGCTTCCGGCGGAGCTCCTCGATTTCGCGACTCTCGTCGGTTTCCCCGAGCTCCCGGCGGATCGCCTTGAGCTGCTCGCGCAGATAGAGCTCCCGCTGGCGGCCGCCGATCTCCTCCGCGACCTTGTTCTTGATTTCCTGCTGCGCGCGCAGGAGCTCGAGCTCGCGTTGCACGTGGAGCAGCACGCGGCGGAGCCGCGACTCGACGGCGAGCGCCTCGAGCAAGTGCTGCTTCTCGCCGACCGGCAAATCCAGGTAGTTGGCCACGAAATCCGCGAACGCGCTCGGATCGGTGATCGACTCGAGCAGGTTCTGCAGCGCCTCTTCCGACAGCCCCCGCAACCGTCCGAGCTCGACGGCGCGCTCGCGGGTCTCCCGGTACAGCGCGAGAAAGGTAGGGTCGTTGGGATCGACCGGTGGCATGGTTTGCACCGGCACGACGACGGCGCGCAAATAGGGTCCCGGCAAGTACGACACCGCTGCCGCACGCTGCTCGCCGGTCAGCATCACCTGCAGCCCACCGAGCCCCATCTGCACCTGTCCGATGCGCACGAGCACCCCCATCGCGTGCAGCGATTCGGAGGGCGGTTGTTCGGCGCCCTCCCGCTCGCTGCGCTCGGTGGCGGCGAACATCGCGCGATCCCCCTGCATCGCGGCTTCGAGCGCCCGGAGCGCTCCCGGACGCGCCACGCTCAGCGTGATCGTGGGCCCGGGCAGAATCACCGTTCCCCGCAGAGGAAGGACCGGAAGGACCTGACGCTCAGGCATGGCTCCGCTCAGCGCTGGGTTCGATTGCGGAGGATGTCGTCACGACCGAGCCCTCGAATCGCAGGGAGAAACGCGGCGCGCTGCTCGCCCGGCGATGCCTGCGGGGGCACGACGATGCCGGTGGCGTTGATGGGCTGATCGTTGCCGCGGAGCTCCACGGTGAGCGCGGCGCCGTTCAGCGCCGTTTCGAACGCGTGGCGCGCCTCGGCGTGGGGAGTGCGCCCGAGCACGAGCACCGCGCCGCTACGCACGCGTTGGAAGATGCGGCTGGCGACGTCGGGCGGAGCGCCGCAGCGCTTGAGCGCCTGCTCGAGACCGCTCACGGTGCCGAGCCCGGCGCGCTCGAGAAGCACCACCGACGGCCCCGCGGCGACCGTTCCCGCCCCGGGAGCGCCGAGCGGCGCTATCGGGCGCAGCTTCGAGGCGAGTCGGAGCAAGATGCCCTCGAGCGGCGACTGGAGCTCGCTCTCCGCGCGCCGTGAGACCGACAGGTCGCGCTCGGCCGTTCGATCCGAGGCGAGAATGCTGAGATCCTCTTCGGAGAACCCGGCCTCCGAAAGCCTGCGCAGCGCCTCGGTGAGCTTGGGATGGTCTTCGAACAAAGCAGCCAGTACGGGGCTTGTCATGGAGTGCTCGCTTCCTTCGCTTGCCGCCTCTCCCCGAAAGCTCCGCGCGAGCTCGCTCGGGTGACGTGCCAGAGCTCGTCGACTCTCGGTCGAACGTGACCGACAAGCGCAGCAAGGCCCGTGCCGCCGAAAGCGCGCAGACCGGCCCGCAGTTGCTGCGTTGCTGCTTCGGCACGCCCCTTGCGACTTCTCCCCCGAGGGACGCGCTCGTGAAGACGAAAGGGCGCGCCATCGCCGATGCCGCAATCGCCCATTCAGAGCTCGACCCCGGACATGCCCGATTCGCGATCCGAGACCACGCGCCCCGTGCTGTCCACGAGCGGTCCCCTTCGTCAGCGAACGCGATCTCCCCGCGTGCTCGGTGCTCTCGCGCTGGTCGTGGCGGTGCTCGTGGCGATCGCGTTGCTCCGAGGCGGACGCGACGACGTGGGTGAGCCCCAACGCGACGGAACGAGCGAGCCCGCCCCGCGCTGAGGCATTCGTGACGTCGAGCGCTCGGACCGCGCTCTGCCGGAGATCTGCCATGAGAGTTCACCATCTGAACTGCGTCTCGAGCTGCCCGATCGGCGGGTACGTGATGGACGGCCGTACCGCCAAGGGCATGCGCGGTCGGCTGACGTGTCACTGCCTGCTCGCCGAAGCGGGACGCTCGCTCGTGCTCGTCGACACCGGGTACGGCTTGCGCGACGTCGTCGCGCCCCGCGCGCGGCTCAGCCGCACGTTCCTCGAGCTCCTCAAGCCCGATCTCCGCGAGGAGATGACGGCGATTCGGCAGATCCAGGCGCTCGGCTTCGATCCCCTCGACGTACGCCACGTGGTGCTCACCCACCTCGATTTCGATCACGCCGGCGGCCTCGACGACTTCCCGCACGCGCGCGTGCACCTGCTCGAACGGGAGCGCGCCGCGGCGATGGCGCGCCGAACGCTGCTCGATCGCATGCGCTACCGCCCCCAGCAGTGGTCCACCCGCGGCAACTGGCACACCTACGAGGCGTCCCAGGGAGAGCGCTGGTTCGGTTTCGAATGCGTGCGCGAGCTCGCGGGGGCGCCACCGGACGTGCTGCTCGTTCCTCTCTACGGCCACACCCTCGGGCACGCCGGCGTCGCGGTCCGCGGCGAGCGCAACTGGATCCTGCTCGCCGGGGACGCGTACTTCCATCACGCGGAAATGAAGCTCGGCGCTCCTTCCTGCACGCCGGGACTGCGCGCTTATCAGCGCCTGATGGAAAAGGACCGCAAGCTGCGTCTTCACAACCAAAAGCGCCTGCGTGAGCTCAAGCGCGACCACGGCAGCGAAGTCACCATCGTATGCGCTCACGACGTTTCCGAGTTCGAGCGAGCGAGCGGAAGACCGTACGACGTGCCGGCCGGGGAACGCCCGCGCGAGCCCGTCGCGCTTCCCCCCTACGCGCAGCGGAACCCGGCAGCCACGTAGCGCTCCACCCCGTTCGACGTCGTTCCCCGCCCGCGGTGGTTCCGCCCTCTCACCGCGCGCGGCGCTACTCTCCGCGGAGCACGGCGCGTTCCCACCGTCGTGCGCTCGTCGCCACCGAGCGGATACGGCCGTACGCGGCGGCATCGTCCGCACGGTGCGGCGCGTTCCGAACCGTTCCGCGCTCGACGCCGCACCGAGCCTCGGAAAACGGACGCTCGGCGTCGCCGTGACGCCCGTGCACGAGGGTTCGGGGCCACGCCGCGATCCGCCGCACGGTGGCAGAATTGCGGCGCGCGGACTGCGCAATAAACCCGAAGAGGGTGGGCCTCGCGCGGACATCGCGGCAACTCTGCGGGGTACGTCGTGCCGCGCCGCGTGGGCCGCTAATTGCATTGCTCGCGGGCTCGCGGCGATTCGACGATGGCTGCCCTCTTCCCGAAGCGCTCCAACACCGTCTTTCGATTGTTGTTGGCGCTGATGGTGCTCACTCCGCCCGCGGCGTTCGTGGCGCTCATGGTTTACGTGAGGACCCCCTGGAACACGGATCAATACGTACGCGTCGACCAACCGGTGGAGTTCGATCACCGCCACCACGTCGTCGACGACGAAATCGAGTGCTTGTACTGCCATCGCGATGCCGAAACGTCGGCGAATGCGGGGATCCCCGCGACGGACGTCTGCATGGGCTGCCACGCCCAGGTGTGGAACGAGAGTCCGCTGCTCGAGCCGGTTCGGCGGAGCTATTTCGCCAATCGGCCCATCCCCTGGAACCGGGTCCACAATCTCGCCGATTTCGCCTATTTCAATCATGCCGTGCACGTCCAGCGGGGCATCGGCTGCGTGCAGTGCCACGGGCGCGTCGATCAGATGGCGCGCATCGAAAAGGTCGAATCCCTGCAGATGCGCTGGTGTCTCGAGTGCCATCGCCATCCCGATCGGTATCCGGGCAACGCCGCGGTGCAGGCGGCGAGCTACGACGTTTTCTGGGGAACCCCTCCCCGTCCTGCCGACGAAGTGAAGACCGTGCGCGCGATCACCTCGCTCACGACGTGCACGGCCTGCCATCGCTGACACGAGGTTGGAAGTGGTGAGCCGCAAACGGCAACGTGTCCGCCTTCCCATCGCGCCCTCGAACGGGAGCGATCGTCACGACGCGATCGCGCACACCTCGGGTGAGTTTCCCGAAGGAGCGCTCGACCGCCCCGAAGTGAACCGGCGCGAGCTCTTGAATTTGCTCGGCGCGAGCGCCGCGCTCGCGGGGCTCGCAGGGTGTGGCCAGCGGCGCCGCGAAAAGATCCTGCCGTACGTCCGCCAACCGACCGGGGTCACGCCGGGCGTCCCCCTGCAGTACGCGACGTCGGCCGTGCTCGACGGATTCGCGATCGGGCTGCTGGTCGAGAGTCGCGAAGGCAGACCCATCAAGATCGAGGGCAACCCCGACCACCCGGCGAGCCTCGGCGCGACGTCGGCCTGGGATCAGGCCAGCATTCTCGACCTGTACGATCCCGCGCGTCTCAAAGCGCCGCTGCGCGACGGCGTTCCCGCCAACTGGGATCTGGCGTTGCGCGAGCTCCGCGGGGTCGGCGCGCGCGGACGCCCGCCGTGGTTCGTGATGCCGCCCGAGAGCTCGCCGTGGGTGGGAACGCTGATCGAGCGCGTGCGCAAACGCTTGCCCGGCGCGCGCTTCGTGTTCCACAGCCCGACGCCCCACACCACCGTGTACGCGGCGACGCGCGCCGCCTTCGGACGGCCGCTCGAGCCGCAGTTCGACTTCAAGAAGGCTCGCGTCGTGCTCGCGCTCGACGCGGACTTCACCTCCACGATGCCGATGTCGGTGCGCTGGGCGCGCGATTTCAGCGAAGGGCGCCGCCTCGCACGCCCCACCGATTCGATGAATCGGCTCTACGCGGTGGAAACCACGTTCACGCCGACCGGGAGCGTGGCAGACCATCGGCTGGCCGTGCGCGCGCTCGACGTCCCCGGCGTCGCGCTCCGCATCCTGGGAGAGCTCGCCGCGTCCGGCCGCACGATTCCCGGCCTTCCAGCGGAGGTCGTGAAGGCGCTCCCCCGCGCCGAAGGAGCGGCCGAAGCCGCCTTCGTGCGCGCGGTGGCGCGGGACCTCGCCGCTGCCCGCGGCGCCTCGATCGTGATCGTCGGCGAGCGCCAGCCCGTCGCGACGCACCTCGTCGCCCACGCCCTCAACGCCGCGCTCGGCAATCACGGCGTCACTACGTTCTTTACGGAACCGGTTCTCCTCTCGCCCGAGGGCAGCGCCACGCTCGAAGAGCTCGTCGCCGCCATCCGCGACAAGGCCGTGGACACGGTCGTGATCCTCGGCACCAATCCCGTCTACGACGCCGATCCCGAGCTCGAGCTCGAACGGCACCTCCGCTCCCTGCCCACCACGTTCCACCTCACGCGCATCGAGAACGAGACGTCGCGCGCGTGCCATTGGGTGCTGCCGGAAACCCATTATCTCGAGAGCTGGGGCGACGCGCGGGCCTACGACGGAACGCTCTCGGTGATTCAGCCCTTGATCGAGCCGCTCTATCCGGCGCGCAGCATTCCCGAGGTCCTCGCGCTGTTCGCGGGCGAGGTCGATCCGCGCGGATACGAGCTTCTGCGCGAGCACTTCCGCTCGCAGAAGGGGGGCACGGAGCCACGATGGGAAGCCTTCCTCCAACGTGGCCTGGATCCCGAGAGCGCCGCGCCCCGAGTGGACGCGAAGCCGTCGTTCGGCGACGCGGTCGCTCCGTTGCGCGCGGCGCTGGCGAAGCCGCCGCCCGGGCTCGAGCTCAATTTCGAGAAGTCGCCCGTCGTCTACGACGGTCGCTTCGCGAACAACGCTTGGCTCCAGGAGCTGCCGCACCCGCTCACCAAGCTCACGTGGGGCAACGCCGCCGTCCTGAGCGCCGCGACGGCGCGCGCGCTCGGCGTCGAAAACGGCCACGTGCTCCGCATCCGCGCGGGCAACCGCACGATCACGGCGCCGGCGCTGATCCTGCCGGGCCACGCGGATGACTCGATCACGCTCGAGCTCGGGTACGGGCGGACCCTGGGCGGCCCGGTCGCCGAGGGCGTCGGCGTGAACGCATATCCACTCCGCGCGCGGGGCGCCCCCGCCGTGGCGAACGTCGCGGTCGAGGTCACGTCCCAGCGCGAACGCCTCGCCGTGACACAGGAACAAACGCGTCTGTTCCGCCGTCCGTTGGCGCTCCTGGGAACGCTCGCCGAGTACCGCGCAGCGCCCGAGTCGATCACGGCGGTGCTCCACGGCGAGCTGCCGAGTCTTTTGCCACCGCGCGTGTTCGAGGGCCCGCAGTGGGCGATGACCATCGACACCACGGTGTGCACCGGCTGCGGCGCGTGCGTCGTCGCGTGCCAGGCCGAAAAAAACGTGCCCGTCGTCGGCAAAGCGGGCGGGCTGGGCCCCCGCGAGATGCACTGGTTGCGCATCGATCGGTACTTCGTCGGCGAGACGGAGCGCCCGCGCGTCGTGCATCAACCGATGCTCTGCCAGCACTGCGAGAACGCGCCGTGCGAGTACGTTTGCCCGGTCAACGCCACCGTTCACAGCCCCGATGGGCTGAACGAGATGGTTTACAACCGCTGCATCGGCACGCGCTTCTGCTCGAACAACTGCCCCTACAAGGTCCGCCGCTTCAACTACTTCGAGTACACGCACGATACGACGCCGACGCGCATGCAGCGCAATCCCGAGGTCACCGTGCGCGAGCGTGGGGTGATGGAGAAGTGCACCTACTGCGTGCAGCGCATCCGTCGGGCCGAAATCCGCTCGCGCGTCGAACGCCGATCCCTTCGCCCCGGTGAGGTGGTCACGGCGTGCCAGCAGGCGTGCGCGACGGGCGCGATTCAGTTCGGCTCCCTCGAGCACGCGGAAACGCCCATGGTCGAGTGGCGCAAACAACCGCGCACGTACGCCGTGCTGAACGATCAGGGCACGCGGCCGCGCACGCTCTATCTCGCCAAGATCGTCAACACGAAGAAGGAGCTCGCGAGCTGATGGCGGCCCCCCCGCTCATTCTCGGAACGCCGACCGATCGCGAGCTCAGCGATCGGCTGCTCTCCGGCGCGTGGAAATATCGCGGCAGCGGCTGGAAGCTCGCCTTCTCGATCACGTTCGCCGGCACCATCGTCCTTTTCTGCGCCATCGCGTACACGGTCTTCACCGGTATCGGCGTTTGGGGAAACAACATCCCCGTCGCCTGGGCCTTCGGCATCATCAACTTCGTGTGGTGGATCGGGATCGGGCACGCCGGAACCTTCATCTCGGCGATCCTGCACATCTTCGAACAGAAGTGGCGCGCGTCGATCAACCGCTTCGCCGAGGCGATGACGTTGTTCGCCGTGATGCAGGCGGCCATGTTTCCGCTTCTGCACCTCGGCCGCCCCTGGTTCGGCTACTGGCTCTTTCCGTATCCGTCCACGACCGCGACCTGGCCGCAGGTGAAGAGCGCGTTGCCCTGGGACGCCGCGGCGATCTCGACGTATTTCACGGTTTCGTTCCTCTTCTGGTATCTCGGGTTGATTCCGGATCTCGCGAGCATCCGCGACAGCGCGCCGGAGCGCTGGCGCCGCCGCGTCTACGGAGTGTTCGCGCTCGGGTTCCGGAACAGCGAGCGCACGTGGCGCCACTACCGCGCGGCCTATCTCGTCATCGCGGGACTGGCGACGCCGCTCGTGCTCTCCGTGCACAGCATCGTGAGCTCCGACTTCGCCATGGGGCTCACGCCGGGATGGCACTCGACCATCTTCCCGCCCTACTTCGTCGCGGGCGCCATCTTCAGCGGCTTCGCCATGGTGCTCACGCTCGTGATCCCGGCGCGCATCCTGTTCCGCCTCGAGCACGTGATCACCGAGCGCCACCTCGACAACTGCGCGAAGCTGATCCTCGCGACGGGGTTGATGGTGACGTACGGCTACCTCGTCGAGTACTTCGTCGCCTGGTACTCGGGCAATCCGTACGAGATTCAACAGTTCCTGACCGCGCGCCCCACCGCCCCGGGGTCGGTGCTCTGGTACGTGATGATCCTGGGCAACGTGCTCGTGCCGCAGCTGTTCTGGTCGCGCAAGCTGCGCCGGAACGTCTGGGTCCTGTTCTGGGCGTCTATCGCCATCAACGTGGGCATGTGGGCCGAGCGCTTCGTGATCATCGTGCTCAGCCTGGAACGCGAGTTTTTGCCCTCGAAGTGGGAGTCCTTCTCGCCCACCTGGGTGGATCTGACCATCTTCACCGGCACCCTCTTCTTCTTCCTGTTCCTGTTCCTCCTCTTTCTGCGCTTCGTGCCA
>QGUH01000962.1 GCA_003242355.1 Pseudomonadota bacterium | reverse complement strand
CTTTGGGGTCTTCCCCCCGAACCTTAAACCCAGAAAATTTTTCCCGGTTGCGGGGGACGACGAGGAAATCGGGAAGGTCCTCGACTTCGGAACCGCCAGGTCCGCGCCTATTCGCTGCAGGACAAGGCGACCAAGACGGGCTCGTTTTTGGGAACTCCGTACTACGTGAGCCCGGAGCAGGCGCGCGGGCGACCTACGGACTATCGGTCCGATCTGTGGTCGCTCGGCGTAATCGCCTTCGAGTGTCTCACCGGGCGCCCGCCGTTCCAGGCCGAGGCTTTGGGGGAGCTGATGGGGCAGATTCTGTACGAGACGCCTCCGAAGCCGAGCGAGCGCGTCTCGGGCCTGCTGCCCGCGGTGGATGCGTGGTGGGAACGCGCGTCGCAGCGCGACCGCGAGCAGCGCTTCCAGTCGGCGAAGGAGCTCGCCGACGCGCTCGGGCGCGCGCTCGGCGTGACGCGCCTCGTCGTCGTGCCTTCGATTCCTCCGCGGTCGGCGCTGCCGTCGAGCAGTGATGCCGAAGTGGCGAGCCCCGCACCCGCTCCGGCGCTCCCGCCGGAGCTGCGTGAAACGATGCCGCGTGAGAGCAGCCCGGCGGAGCCCGAGACGGCACGCACGCCCGTCCCGGCCGCCGCGACGCCGGCGACGGCACAAACACCCCAAAAAACCGAGGAAACGACCGAGCCTCGGGAAAGCGCGGAGGCGCGCGATACCCAGGCGCCGCTGTCGCGCACGCGCCGCTCGCTCGAGCCCCATCTGTCGCGGCTGCGCAAGCGGCACCTCATCGCCTTTGCCATCGGCGGCGTGGTGCTCGGGGTCGTGGTCACGCTCGGGTTCTTCAGCGACGCGGACGAGAGCGAGGCGACCCTGCCCGTCATGCGGGCACCGGCCCAGCGAGAGGCTCCTGCGGCGGCGCGCCCACCGGCGCCCGAACCGGTGACGCGAGAGGTAACGCCGAGCCTCCCCGAGCCGAAGCCCGATCCGACGCCGCCTCCGCCCGCCCGAGTCAGCATTCCGGAGGAGGTGGCGCTCCCCGAGGCCGAGCCACCGCCCGCCGCGGCGCCGACACAAGCGCCGCCGGCGCCGCGCGCGAAGAAGCCGCCGCCTGCCGCGAAGCCGGTGAAGCGTCCGACGATTCCCGACTACGGCATCTGAGCCCCGCTCCCGGACACCGAGCGCGCTCGAGCCACGAACGCCACTGGTCTGAACGACGCGGCGCGAGCCATGCTGCGCGCACGTCGGTGCGGGCGTGCTCGGAGCCACGAACGCAACCGGTCCGCACGCACGGGCGAGTCACGTATGCGGAGCGGTCATGGACTCAGGCCGGTACGGCGTCGTGCTTCGAGACACGCGGCGCCGCCGATCGCGAACTCCCGGCACGCCGCGGGCCGTTCCGCGTAGATCGAGCACCGATACGGCGCTCTGGATCCATCTCCGGTGAGCGCCGCGCAACGCCCGGCCGGTCGCGGAATGAACACGCCCCAGGAGTCTTCCGCGACGAGCTCGGGGTGGCGGCGGCGGACGAGATCGCGCGGGCGCACTTCGACGCGATCGAACCCCTCGCGGCAGCACGCGCCGCAGACGGCGCAGCTCTCCGCGGTCAGCCGGGTCTCGAAGCGATCGCAGGCGCGCGTGCCGCGCGCGAGCCGGACACCGCGGCGTCCCGAACGCTCCGCCTGTCGGCAACCGAGCCCGCTCGCTCCCTGCGCGAACGACCAGGCGCACGCGTCACACGATCGCTCGGGATCGTCGTGCATCAAAAACCCGCTCGGATGCCGCGCGCGGGTGCGCGCGAACAGAGAATCCGCAGGGGCGATCGGGCGGACGACATCGGCGATGGCTGCCGTGCGCGCGAGCGCGTCGCTCAAGACTTCGGCGAAGGGCGGCCGATCCGCCTCGGCACGGGCACGCCGCGCGATCGGCACCGCGGGGTCACCGTCGTCTGCAAGCGGATCGCGCGGGAGCGCGTCCCAGTAGGGCCGCCACTGCGTCGTGACGGCGAAGAAGTCGCGCAAGCCGTAGGCTCCGGCGAGCGCGGCCTGCAAGCGATGGCAGGCGTGCTCGTAGACGAGGTCGCGATCCGAGGTGTTGTCGAGGCCGTAGTCGGGAAGGCGGCGCTTTTCGGGCTCGGCCACCAGGTAATGGCAGATCTCGTGAAAGATGAGCTGCGCGAGCGAATCATCCGGGTCCAGGTCGCAGGAGGCGAGCGTCAGCCGCGAGCACCCATCCCAAGACGCGTACACGGAAGGCGAGCGCTCGACGTGCATTCCGAGGCGCTCGGCAGCCCGAATCCACACCAGATCCAAGGGATCGGGGTACTGCGCGGGGATGGTTCGGCAAACCGGGGCCGTCCCCGGGCCACTGGGGCGGTCCCTCGGAGAACGGGC
>QGUH01000961.1 GCA_003242355.1 Pseudomonadota bacterium | reverse complement strand
CTGCTCAGAATTCGGGAACCCCCCCTCTTTGCGGGTCTTGGCGAGATCGGGGGCCAGGGAGCCCGCCACCTTCTTCATCGCCTTGATCTGCGCGTTGCCGCCGACGCGGCTCACGCTGATGCCGACGTTGATCGCGGGGCGCACGCCCGAGTAGAAAAGGTCGCTCTCGAGGAAGATCTGACCGTCCGTGATCGAGATCACGTTGGTCGGGATGTACGCGGAGACGTCACCGGCCTGCGTCTCGATGATCGGCAGCGCGGTGAGCGAGCCGCCCGAGTACGGATCGCGCTTGACCTCGAGCTCCGCCTTGTCGGGGCGCGCCTCGCGCGCCTTCTCCGCCTGATGGCGAGCCTCTTCGCCGATGTACACCTGACCGTCGACGCCCCGGAACGCGTGATCGCCCGGAGGCACCTCGGTGCCCCGGCGCACGACGAACCACCGCTCGCCCATCTTCGCCGCGCGCTCGAGCAGGCGCGAGTGGATGTAGAACACGTCGCCCGGGTAGGCCTCGCGCCCCGGCGGGCGGCGGAGGAGCAGCGACATCTGCCGGTAGGCGACGGCCTGCTTCGACAGGTCGTCGTAGACGCAGAGCGCGTGCCGACCGGTGTCACGGAAGTACTCGCCCATGCTCACGCCCGAGTAGGGCGCGAGGAACTGCAACGGCGCCGTGTCGGTCGCGGTGGCGGCGACCACGATCGTGTACTCCATGGCACCGTACTGCGTCAGGCGATCGACGACCTGGGCGATGGTGGACGCCTTCTGACCGATCGCGACGTAGATGCAGATGACACCGGTCCCCTTCTGATTCAGGATCGTGTCCACCGCGATCGCCGTCTTGCCGGTCTGACGATCGCCGATGATGAGCTCGCGCTGCCCGCGGCCGATCGGGATCATCGAGTCGATCGCCTTGATGCCGGTCTGAAGCGGCTCCTTCACCGGCTGGCGGCCGATGATGCCGGGCGCCTTCACCTCGATGCGGCGGCGGTGACGCGTCTCGATCGGGCCCTTGCCGTCGATGGGCTGGCCGAGGGCGTTCACGACGCGGCCGATGACCGCCTCGCCCACGGGCACCTCGGCGATGCGCCCGGTGCGGCGCACGATGTCGCCTTCCCTCACGCCCGTCGCGTCGCCGAGGATGGCCACGCCGACGTTGTCCTGCTCGAGGTTCAGAACGAGCCCGTACACACCGCCCGGGAACTCGACGAGCTCTCCGGCGAGGGCCGCCTCGAGCCCGTAAACGCGCGCGATGCCGTCACCCGCGCTGAGCACCGTGCCGGTCTCGCTGACCAGGGCGGCACGGTCGAAGTTCTGGATTTGCTTCTTGATGATCGAGGAGATCTCGTCGGCACTGAGCTGCATGGCTGTCTCTCGGACTGGCTGTGGAAGGCACGCCTTCGAAGGTGTTCGGAACTGGACGGGGGCGGAGGGGCGTCGGCCGCTCAGGCGCTCTGCGCGAGCAGCCGGCGCTCGACTTCGGCGAGACGACCCCGGATCGAGCCGTCGATGATGTTGTCGCCGATGCGGGTCACGACGCCCCCGATCAGCGACGGATCCTCGCGCCGCTCGAGCAGGATGCGGCGCCCGATGGCATTCGAGAGCTCCTGCTCGATGCGCTGGTAAACGAAATCGGGCAGGCGCACGGCGCTGGTCACGGTCGCCCGCACCACGCCCGCATGCCGATCGGCGAGCCGGGAGAGCCGCCGCGCGATTTCTGGCAAGGCGCGGAGCTTGCGGCGGTCGGCGAGCAGGCGAATCGCGTTCAGGGCAGGTCCCCGCAGGCCGACGCGAGCGGCGACCTCTTCGAGCACCGCGTCACGCTTGCTCCGCTCGATCAGCGGATTGTCGAGCACGCTCCTGAGCTCGCGGCTGCCCTTGTACACGTCGGCGAAGGCCTGGATCGGGCGAACCAGGTCCTGCCCGGTTTCGGTGGAAAGCTCGAAGATCGCGCGCGCGTAGCGCTCTGCGACGGTTGCTTCGCTCATACTCGTCCCTTCAAGGTCGAAGCCGCTCGGGAAAGGCTCGCCACGTATTCCTCGGCGAGGCGCTGGTGTTCGGCGGGCGTGAGCATCTGGGCGAGGGTGGACTCCGCCGAGCGGACGGCGCTCTCCACCGTTTCACGCATGAGCTGCTCGCGCACGGCCTTGAGCTCCTGCTCGATCAGGATGCGCGCGTCGCGCTCCATGCGTTCCCGCCGCTCGCGCGCTTCGGCGAGCACGCGAGCGCGCTCGGCCTCGCCGGCGGCCTGCATCTCCTGCTTGACGCGCTCGACCTCCTCGTCGATGCGCGCGAGCTTCTGCTCGTAGCTCGCGAGCTGCTCCTCGGCTTCACGCCGCATCTTCGCGGCCTCGTCCATGCCGCGGAGCAGCGTTTCCTTGCGCCGCTTGAGCC
>QGUH01000086.1 GCA_003242355.1 Pseudomonadota bacterium | reverse complement strand
TGCCACACGTCCACCCGTGCTTGGGGGTGCAGTTGGGCAGGCGGTTACGACGCCACCGTCTCCACGGCGCGGGAACACCGGCGCCCCAGCGGTGGCCAACGACAAGCCGGTAGCGCGGACGAGGCTTGCTACGCACGCCTGACCGCAGTATATCGGGTTCGCGGATGGTAACGGCCCCTTCAGTTTCGCACGGCGTCGCCACGCAGGCGGCCGCTGCACATCATCAGCTTGCCGACCAGGTCGTCCTTCGTTCTTCTCCCAGGTTTCGGCTGATCGCCCTGGGAGGGGTCGTTACGTACTTCGTCCTGACGGGTTTGACCAACCTCTTGTACGGCCACTCCGGGAGCTTCCTTCCCTATGCCGCCCTCTTGCTCCTGACCGCCGTCATGTTCGGGCCGCTGCTGCTGTTGCGCGATCTCGGCCCTCTTCACATCCTCGTCGCACCGGCGCTCTTCTGGTTTGCGAATCTGGTTCTGCGTCAATCCGAGCTCGTCGTCTTCGGTTTGGAACGCCATGACGCCCTGCCCGGCCTGACGCCAAACGAGCTGAACAGCCTCTGTGCGAAGTTCTACGGGCTCTCTGCGCTCGCCCAGTGCGTGTTCCTGCTCGGCTTCTTCACCATTCGCCGCGCCCGCGTTCCGGTGCTTCGGCTCGCCCCCCCGAAACACGTGACGGTCAAGGCTCTGATCGTGCTCGCCGCGGCTTCGCTCGGGCTCGCCGCGTACCACAATGCGGCGGGCGGCCTCGAAGGGATGCTCCTCATCCGCGGAGTGTCCCGAGCTACCCGACAAGAGATTCGCGGTGGTGGCGACCACCTTCTGGTGGTCCTCGGGCTCCCCATCGTGCTGGCCTACGTGCTGCACACGTTCCGCAACCGCACTCACGGTCGCGCCTTGCTCTGGGTCTCGTTCGTCTTTGGCCTCGTCGCGTTGTTCCTTGCGTCCGGTTCCCGCTCCGCGCTGCTCTACCCCTTCGTCATCCTGGGCCTCATCCACTTCCTCCGCACGGGCCGCGCACCCAAGCTCTCCCTTCTGGCGTTCATCTTCGCTGCGTGGCTACTCGTCGGCATCGTTGGGGTTTTCCGCACGATGCATTTCGGAGCCAGCTCCATCGACTGGGATGCCTTCTCCGGACACACCGTCAGCGACTTCCTGGACGCGAGCTCCGACGATCTCTCTTCGCGCGGCACCGAACGCAATGGGAACCTACCGCCCCTCTACTACGTCCCCCACGACTCTCCGCTGCTGCTCGGATCGACCTATCTCCGGATACTGCTTTCCCCGATCCCCCAGGTACTCCTTCCCTTCGACAAGCCAACTGCCGCCGGGCGCTTAAACGGGCAACTTTTTTTCTCCGTCGACGCCGGGATTCCCGTCAGCTCCGTCACCGAAGCCTACTGGAACTTTCACGTTCCCGGGGTTCTCGTCATCTTTTTCGGTTTTGGCGTGTTGGCCGCATACGTCTTCCGATTCTACTTACTCAATCACACCGTTCCCGGAGTCCTGGCGCTCTACTCCATATACGTACTCTATTTCGAATTCTCCTCGGAAAGATTGATTCTGTTTCTCCAGCAGAGTTTCGGCATCTTCCTGCTCGTCGTGCTCTTCTGCGGATTCCCCAAGATCACCGGGTGGCGCACCGTACGCTTGAACTACTCCCGGGAGTCACGTCCGCGAGGCAGACCGGTCCTCACCGCGTCCCCACCAGCCTCGTAGTCTGGGGCAGCACTTGGCCCCGTTCATCGGGCCGGCATGCGCGTCTGCCCACGCCGGCCCACCGCTCGGCGCCGTGTTCCGCGTCTCTTGGCGCGCTCCCAACCGTTTGTCGCTCTAGGTTGCCGGTCGGCGACCGACGGTCACGTGCCTCACGTAACCCAAGATCCTGAGAAAAGCTGCCGGAGCGAGCAGATAGGCCAACCCAACGTACGCGGCCAGGCCGGCCGTGGCGTAAACGACGAGAGTGCCCAGGCCATAAGCGTCTGCACTACCGTGCACCCGCTGGAGCAGCGCGGTCGTGACGATCGTGCCCACGCCTGCGATCAACGGGACGCTCAGTGCTTTCAAGTAGCTCCACCATTGGAACTCGACCAAGCGCCGCACCACCCACACTTCCAGCGGAAAGCAGGACACCGCCACGACGACGAGCACTCCGGAGACGACCTCGGTACCGAATCGGCCGAAGACCGCAATGCCGGCCAGAGCGACCACCGCTTTCAGTGCATGGATCTGCAACCTCCAACCAGGCTTTCCGAGTCCCGCCATCAGCGGATAGTTAGCGAAAGACGCCGCTCGCACGATCCCAACCGCCACGAGAATTCGCAGAATCCCCCCACAGGGCTCCCATTGCTGACCCAGCACCACGGGAACGAGCACGGGAGCGAGCGCCCCCAGCAACACGAACGCCGCGCTCGCGCAGAGCACTACCAGTTCCGTCGATTCGACGAAGGCCTTCGCAAGGCGCTCTCGTTCTCGCTGAATCCGAGAGAACAGGGGAAAGGCTACCTGCGCCATCCCGTCGACCAGGAGTAGGTTCAGAAGACGCAGGATCCGCTGAGCGCTGTTGTAATAGCCCAGCGCCGTAGGCCCCAACAGGTAACCCACCACCAGCTCGTCTGCTCCTCGATAGATGAACTCGACGAGCAAGTAGCCGCTCGAGCTCGCACCGTAACGAGCCATCCCCCTGTAACCTGACCACGAGAAGGCGAGTCGGGGGCGGTACTTCGTCACCCCCCACACGAACACCGTATTGGTCAACTGGGCAACCAGCTGTTGTGCGACCAGGCTCCAGACGCCAGATCCGAGCAGCGCGAGCGTGACCCCCACCACCCCACTCAACGTGACGGACAGCAACCGTCGAATCGCGACGAGTCGAAAATCGAGCTCGCGCTTGAGGAGGGCCTCCGGCACGTGCAGCATCGGCCCGAAAACGCACATCGGAGAGAGAGCCCGAATGAGCTGCGCCACCCCTGGTTCTCCGAGCAGCTTCGCGACGTAATTGGCCCCCACGAGCATGCCCACCATGGCCGCAACTCCCAGGGCCAGGCTCCCCCAGAACGCCGAATCCAGCTCCTCTTTCGAAAGCTCGTTCTTCTGGATGACGGCCGACGCGAAGCCCACCCCCACAACGGACTGGATGAGCACCAACAATACGTTGGCGAGCGCCACCAGCCCGAACTCCGTTGGCGACACCATGCGAGCCAGAACGAGGAAGACGCCGAAGGCGACGAGGTGCCCTCCTCCATGCTGGACCGAGGACCACAGCGCCGCCTTCAGCGCCCTCTCTCGAAGGCTCCGCCCGGCGCGATCGGGGGCGCTCCCGTTGTCACCGTCCCTAGTCGCTCGCGCCGACAACGCTACCCTTGGGCCGCCCAGGCCGAGCACGTGCGGGAACTCCAGCGTCTCATTCGCCCTGACTCTGGTGTTTCTGCCAGCCTCCTACGGTACGGAAGATCCGCGCATACCCGCGTGCACTCGCCGCGGAGCTGAACATGGCCGCGCGCTCTCGGAGCCGCGCGCGGGACTCGTCTCCATGCTCCGACCGCAAGACGTCATCGACGGCTCGAGCCAGCGCTGGCGCATCACCCACCGGAACGAGCGCGCCAAACTTCCCCCAGTCCAGGATCTCTGCTGGACCCGACGGACAATCGGTCGCGACGACGCGCGTACCACACGCCATCGCCTCGACCATGGCGTTACTGAACCCCTCGTAGCGACTGGACGTCACGAAAACGTCTGCACACGCCATGAATGGAAACGGATTCTTCTGAAAACCCAACAAGACGACGCGCTCACGGATGCGCAGCTCGTGCGCCAACCGTACGATGGCGTCCCGCTCGGGCCCCTCGCCCAAAATCCACAACACCGGGGATGGCCGAGTTTTCACGAGCGACAATGCCCGCAGCAAGGTGGGGTAGTCCTTCTGCGGCACCAAGCGCCCGCAGGCCACGATGAGGCGTTCTCGCGGGCGTTCGAGCGGCAGAGGTTGTGCTGCCAGCGCGGTAAGCGTATCGTCGAACACTCCGTTGTAGACGATGCTCAGCTTCTCGCGGACTGACGGCAGAGCCTGCGCGAGGTCCTCTGCCACGCCTTTCGAGATGGCGATGACATGATCCGCCGCTCTGTATGCCCAACGCTCCGCGTCGACCAATCGCCGCTCCAACCATCCTCCCGTCGCCGCGAGTCGCTGCGAGAAGTTCACGGGCACGCCCAGAACCACACGAGGTCTCCGACGCGCCCGACGTGCCGCCGCTACGAGCACGGCTCCGACGTGCCCTTGCAAGGCGGCCACGACGTCGGGTTCGTGCCTGTCAATCGTCGCAACCAGCTTCGGAAACGATAGCGGAAGGCTGAGGGTCGACGACCTGGTCAAATTCTGACACGTCACCGGGCTCGCCCCCGTCCGCAAGCGTTCCTCGTATGCCCCGCCGCCCCGGGCTACTGCCAACAAGGTCTCTACGCCCTGTTTCGGAAGCTCGTTGGCCAGGCGCACCACACGCGCTTCCGCGCCCCCGCCGCCCAAGACCGGCGCGAACAGCAGCGCCCTGACATCCGTGCTCATGCCTCGACCACTCGAGCTACGCGTCCGTCATGCTTTCCGATGTCACGGGTGCTGGGCTCGACGCGTAGTATCCGTCCTTGCCATAGTAGGAGTAGCGCTGATAGTAGCCATACTGGTTCGACTCCAGATCGACGGCGTTCAAGACGACTCCGACGATTCGCCCACCGACGTTCTTCAGGATTTCGACACCGCGCCGGGCGAGCTCACGCGAGGTCTTCGAAGCTCTGACGACCAGGATCGCCCCGTCGCATTTGGTCGAAAGGACCGCGGCGTCCGTGACCGGAACTACCGGTGGGCTGTCGATGATGATGCGATCGAAGCTCCCCCTCAACTTCTCCAGCAGCCTCGAGAAGGCCTCACTGTGCAGGAGCTCCGCCGGGTTCGGGGGCAATGGTCCCGCCGTGAGTACCGAGAGGTTCTCGACGGGTGTCTCGCGAATCGCGCCCAGGACATCGGCTGGACCGATGAGGGTGCTCGTGACTCCGACATCGTTCCCCATTCCGAACACACGATGAACGCGGGGCCGGCGCAAGTCGCAATCGAGAATCAAAACCTTCTGCCCCGCCTGCGCCATGGCCACGGCCAGGAGGCACGTCACCATCGTCTTTCCTTCCGCCGGCGCCGAGCTGGTTACGAGGACAGTGCGGTGTGGCTTGTCCGGTGACATGAAGGTGACGTTGGTTCGGATCGCTCGTGCGGCCTCGGCGATACCGGACGTGGGCCGGAGGTGCGTGATCAGCTCGGGTGCAGACGACGCTGCTCGGCCTTCATCGGACCGACTCCGACGTCGCCCGCGCTTCGACGCCGATTTTGTGTCCTCCACCTGAGGCAGGATCCCCAAGAATGGCTGCCGAAGCTGTTGTTCGATGTCCTCGGGCGCCTTGACCGTTCGGTCCAGGCGCTCCCTCCCAAGAGCGGCAGCGAACCCGAGAATCACCCCGCCAATCAAGCCTCCTGCCAGATTCAGCGGTACATTCGGACGGATCGGCTTCTTCGGTAGTTGAGGTCGGTCAACGACGCGGATGTTGTTCACTTTGAGCATTCGCGTCAGATCGGTCTCTTTGGACCGCTCCACGACCAAGGAAAAGAGCTTTTCGTTCTTCTCCTTCGCGCGCAAAAGGCGGTTGTGCTCGATCTCGAGGAGGTTCAGGCCGAGCGCACGCTGTTCCGCCTGACGGTACAAGGCCTCGACGCCGGCGATCTCTGCGTTCAGCGCGTCGAGCTCGCTGTTGTACGCTTTCTGAATGTTCTGGACTTCCGACACGAGCGCCGCGAGCGTCGTGTCTCGCGCTGCTCGCGCGGAGCGGACCTCCGGGTGATTTTCACCCTTGCCCTGCTCCATCAACGATTGCAGAGCCTGGTCCGCGATGACGTGCGCTTCGCGCAGCTTCTGAAGCACGGGACTTTCGATGAGCTCGAGCGCAGGGAACGTCGACGTGTCGGTCGTGACGAGCCGATTCAGCGTTTCTACGCGCGCCGAAATGTGCTCGCGTCGAGCTCGGAGCTGCGTCAGGACCTGATTGAGTTGCTGCATTTCCTGCCGCAGCATGTTGGACTGATCGTCCATCGAAACGGAAAGGATGTTCTTCCGCTTCTTGTACTCGTGAAGCGCCATCTCGCTGGACTCGAGGTCTCGCCACAAGCCGTCGAGCTGGCTGCGCAGCCAGTCCGCCGCCGTCGTCGCCGACTCGAAAATGTCGTCGAGGTTCTTCTGAACGTACGTGTCGACCAACGCCGTCAAGACGCGCCGCGCCCGTTCTGGATCCACGTCCCGATACTTCACGACTACCAGGCGACTATCACGGATCTGTTCGACTTCGAGGTGCTCGTCCAGAATCTCCGCGACTGCCTCCACCGTGGCCGTTTCGTCCTCGCGATTCAGCTTCTTGAGGAAGTACGGATCTTTGACCAAATTCAGCTTCTGGACGACCTCGGTGAGCACCCTCGTGGATCGAATCATCCACATTTGGGTCCGGTAGTATTCTTTGTTGTTGAGATGGGAGCTCCCGTCCGTGGCAACGACCGTCTGCACCTGATCGCCGAGCGGGCGCGGAACATTAGGGTCGAAGAGGATCGTTGCGGTCGCCTGGTAAACGGGCGTCATTCCGAGAGTCAGAAAGGCGACGGTTCCGACGACGAGGCCCAAGATCGCCACCGCGAGCGGCCATTGCTTCCTCAAAGCAGACAGCGCCCCCGCCAGTACGTGCGGCTCGTTGGACGAGCTGTCGGACCGCTCGGCGTCGATCTCCATCATCATCGGGCGGACTCTAGCACCGGTGCACGAGGCGAGGGAAGGCGCGTCCGTGCGGAGCGTTCCGGTGATCACTTGCCAGAACGCCGCGTCTTCTCGCCCTCGGATGCCAGCTGTTCGAGCAAGGCGCTGCGAACGCGTTCCCCTGCCTGTTTCACCCGTGCCAGCGCGACGTGATCCGCTCGCGCCAGACGCGCCGCTTCCTCGAGCGCGCGCTGCGCTTTGGCAGTCTGTCCGATCTCGGCAGCACTGGAAGCGATCCCCAACAACGCAGTCACACTAGACTTCTCCGCAGCTGCTCGCTCGAATGCAATCAGCGCGGCTCCGGATGCGCCGGCTCTAGCGAGCAAATCGCCCGCGTCCACGAGCGGGTCGTGACACGACGTCGTCGTGAGCTGACACGCCTCCATGAGCTCACGAGCGAGCTTCGGAATCTGGTGTGAACGATTCGACCGTAACGCCTCCAGACGCAGGTGCCCGCGCAGGCATGGGATACGCTCTGCCGGCCTGTACTGGGGGCAGTCGCGCTCCAATAGCTCCGTCGCGTCCTCCAACTTTCCTTGCAGCCGCAGGAGCTCACCGCGCACCAAGGTCGCGTCCGGTGACTCGGGTCGCAGGCTCCGCAAGGCCCGTGCGTCCTGCTCCAGTCTCGGGCCGCACAGCTGCAAGGCGCACGTACCGTCTCGAATGTCCGCGACGATCTGCCATGCGCGCGCCCGCCGAGCCGGGACGTAGGACGGGTCGCGTGCGATGGCCTCGTCCAAGCAAGCCCGGCGGATTGCCCGCTCTTCCGGTCGGTGGAACGCGGAAGCTGCCGCCGTCAGCACCATCGCGCCCGGAGTTCCCCGTGGAGCTGCCTGCGCAATCTGCGCTGGGTCCCGCGACCAGGAAGCCGCCAAGCGCCCGGCGCTGCGCGCCAGATCGTGTTCCAACTCCGCAGCCGCTCGAAGCTCCGCGAGAGCCTGCTTGACTCCCCCTCTCCGGTGCAGCACGCGGGCGAGCAACAGCCGGGTGTGCCCGTTCTCGAGGCCCAACTCCAGCGCATGGTTCAGCCAAGGGAGTGGATCCCGTCGCCCCCGCACGAACGCCGTCAGCGCTCCCAGGCGAGGGAAATACGGGTCGGCGGGGTGGCGCAGCATCGCAGCCCGAAGGTGCGTGTCGACCACGGCCGTCTCGGGCCCCTGGCCGCGCAAGTGCGAAGAGATCGTCTCGTGCACCGCCAAGCGCTCCTCGCTCAGCTGCCACCGTGCTCCACGGAAGGACACGACCCAGAACGCGGCGAGGGCGACCGCGATCGATGCCGAAAGCCACCGGCGAGGTCTCGTGGGGACCGTGATCAGAACGGCTTCGTGGCTCCTGCTGAGCACACCGAGAACGGCCGCGACCGCAAGCCCCAGAGCGGGAATTTCGAGCCCCATGTCCAGGAGGTTCTGGAACAGGAGCGCGGCGAGCCCCGCGATCATCCCACTGACGATGCTGGACCTCCGGAGGCGCCGCCCAGCACCCTTCAGCACCCAGGGGAACGCCACGAGACCAGCCAGCGCAACGGGCAATCCCCACTCGACACACCACTGGACGATGAAATTCTCCGCGTGCGCGGCAACCTTGTTTCCGGAGACGAGTCGATAGGAGGACGAGACGCTTTCGAAGGCTCCACGACCGATTCCGAACCACGGATAATCGCCGATGATCGCAATCGAGCGGCGGATGACGTCGAGCTTGCCAAGTTCGCGATCGAACAATCGGGACCAGCTGCCTTCACTCGCGCCGAAGTAAGCGAGGGCGCCTCCACACACCAATACGATCCCAAGAACGAGCACCCGCCCGAGACGCAACCGTGCACGCCGAGTCGCGACTGCGAACACCACGCTGCCAATGACGAGCGCGAGGACACCGGCGCGTGACATCGAGAGGATGCACGTAGCAACCAGCAGGGCAGTGCCGAGCAGCAACGGCCAGCGATACCGTTCGAAACGCCTCGACGTCGAAAGGCCCAGGCCGCAAAACATTCCCAGGTTCGTGAAGCCCGCCAGATTGTTGGAGTTCAGTAGGGGCCCCACGTTCCAGCGCCCCGTCGCGAAACGCGGCTCGTAGAGCCCAAACACGGCTCTCGCCCCAATCAGTCCATGGCCGATGGTGCATACGGCCACGAGAACGGCGCTCACGAACAGCGCTCCACAGACCGACGCTGCCCCGTACCGACGCGCGGCGACGGCTGCGATGTAGATCGTTACCGAGTAACAGACCCACTTCGCCGCCTCCACCAGCGTTGCGCTCGGATCGAGTGAGAGCGCGCCCCGGTCGACGGGTTCACCGAAGGGGTACAAGGCTCGACCCCATACCTGTGCCGCGGCAGGGCTCAGCTTCTCCTCTTTATCAAATCTTACACACTCGCACAAAAAAGAA
>QGUH01000960.1 GCA_003242355.1 Pseudomonadota bacterium | reverse complement strand
GCACGTCCGTGTCCCGCACCGCGCCGATCACGCGCTCGGCCACTTCGAGCGTGGGCTCGCGTCCGAACGGCGCCGCACCGGGCCGGGGCTCCACCGTGATGGTCGCGAGCGCGAACCTGCGGCCATGGCGCCGCGCCATCGCGATCTCGCGCCCCGCCACGTCGACGAAGTACGCGAACGTGTAGCTGCTCGAGCTCGGATCCTTCATCGCCGCGCGCGACGAACGCTCCCGGGTGCGCGCGAGCGCCAGCGCGAGCGTGCCGATCCCCGCGAGCACCGTGAGCACGTGCCGGGACGCGGGCGTGCGCGGCACACCGCCGAGCAGCACGAGCCCGAGTTGCTCGCGCCGCAGGGCCAGGCGCAGCACCTCCAGGCCCTGCGCGCGCGCGTAATCGAGCACGTCGAGCTCCGCCGAAAACGTAGGCGCCCCGGCGGCGGTGCCGTGCACCGCGGTGCGCACGAGCTGGCGCGCTTCTTCGTCGGCGCCGAGATACACGACGACCGGCGTGGCCCCGAACGCGTTCGCCAGCCGCTCTGCGAAGCGATCGGCAGCTTCGCGAATCGACGCGGCCTCGCCAATCGCGGTGAGATCCGCGACGAGCTCGTCACTCAACGCCTCGGTCGGCGCGGCGTCCGTCATCCGTCCGTCACTCCCTCGGGATAACGGGCGTCGGCCTGCGGGTGGCGGGGCCGCGCTGGCACCATCGAAGGGACGAGTCTATCCGATTCGCGCCAGGCGGGCCTCGGCGTCGGCGAGGCGCACACCGTCCACGCGCACCCGCTTGTTTCGGCTGGTCGCGCCGGAGACGATCCGCACCGCGCGCACGCCCACGTCGAAGAAGTCGGAGAGGGTGCGCACGAGCTCTTCGTTGGCGGCGCCGTCCACCGGCGCCCCTGCGACCGCCACCTCCACGACGTCCCCGCGCACTCCGAGCACGCGGCTCTTTCCGGCCCTCGGTTTCACGCGAAGCGCGAGGGTGATGCCCGTCTCGTCTCCGCTCAAAGGCTGCGACGCCATGCTCGGGGTCTGCGCGCGAACCGCGTCGGGAGCAAGCCTTCGGCGCCGCGATCCGCGCGCGGGCGGCGCGCCGGCTCCGCTTGTCCGACATCGGCGCTGGCGCGGCGTGCCCGCGTCGGCCACGCTGCGCGGGCATGCGCCGTCCCTTGCTCCTCAATGGCTTCATGGCGACCGGGAAGACCTCGGTCGGCCGCGCGGTCGCCGAGCGCCTCCGACGTCCGTTCATCGATCTCGACGCTCGGATCGAGCAGCGCGCCGGCTGCCCCATCGCCGAGATCTTCGCCCGTTCCGGCGAAGCCGCGTTCCGCGCCCTCGAACGGGAAGCGCTGCGCGAGATCCTCGAGGCGAGCCCCGCTCCGGCACCGGTCGTGTCGCTCGGCGGCGGCGCGCTCCTGCGCCGCGAACAGCGCCTCTTCGCCCTCGACCGGGCCGTGGTGGTGACGCTCGACGCCTCGCTCGGGGAGTGCGTGCGCCGCGCGCGGGCCTCCAATACGGAGCGCCCGCTCCTCGCCGGCAACGCGGAGGAACGGGCCGCCGATCTGCTCGAGGCGCGCCGCCTCGCCTACGCCGAGTGCCACGCGCGCATTCCAACCGACGGACGATCGATCGAGGACCTGGCCAGCGCCGTGGCCGCGATCTGGCAGCGCGATCCGCTCGCCGTCGCGGCGGGCGAGCGCTCCTACAGCGTGGAAATCGGGCGCAACATTCTGGGTGCGCGGCTCGCCGAGCTCGTCGGCACGCCGCCGCGCCTCGTGCTCGTGACGGACGAGACCGTGCACGGCCTGCACGGAGCTGCCGTGGTGCGCGCCCTTTCGCCGCTGCAACCCATCGTCGTCGCGCTGCCGCCCGGCGAAGAGCACAAGCACATCGGCAGCGTCGAACGGATCTGGCGCGCTGCGCTCGAAGGCGGCGCCGATCGCGGAGCGCGCGTCGTTGGTTTCGGAGGCGGTGTCGTGACGGACATCGCGGGTTTCGCGGCGGCGACCTACCAACGGGGTGTCGCCTGGGTCGGCGTGCCGACGACGCTGCTCGCGATGGTCGACGCCTCCACGGGCGGAAAAACGGGCGTGGATCTCGCACAGGCGAAGAACGCCGTCGGCGCCTTCTGGCAGCCCTCCGGCGTGCTCTGTGACGTCGAGCTGCTGACGACCGAGTCGCCGCGCGGCTTCCGGAGCGCGCTCGCCGAGGTCGTCAAGACGGCGCTCATCGGCGACCCGGAGCTGCTCGACCTGCTCGAAGCCGACGCGCCCACGATCGCGGCCGGCGTGAGCGATCGTACGGTCGAGCTCGTGCATCGCTCGATCCGGGTCAGGGCGCGCACCGTGACCCCCGCGGAGCGCAAAGCGGGCCGCGGGCCCCCCTTAACCCCCG
>QGUH01000959.1 GCA_003242355.1 Pseudomonadota bacterium | reverse complement strand
CAGAAGAACGGTGCCAGGGCCGCGAGCTCGCGCTCGATCGGGGCTGGCTCGGCGTCGCCGCTGATGGGCGGGCGATAGCCGACCGCGAGCTCGCCGCCGCGACGCTCGATCTCCGAAGCGATGGCGAGGGGAATGAAGCGATCGCCCACGCGCACTCCGAGCGCCGCGCGAAGCACCTCCCCGGGCTCGAGGGGGGAGAGCTCGGCCTGACCCCGCCGTTCGGAGACCGGGAGATCCCGCTCACGGCGCTCGACCTCGAATCCGTTCCAGCGAACGGTCACACAGCGCACCAAAAGCCCCGTTCGGCCGAGCGGCGCCGAGCCGATGTCCCAGCAAACGACCGGCGCTCGCCGCGCGGCGCGCACCACGATCACGACCGGAGGGATCGCGGCGGCCGGCGTGCTGGGCGCCACGGCACCCGGCGGCGGCGTCTCCGCCGGCGCAGACGCGACGGGCGGCGCCGATTCCGCCGGCGCCGGCGCGGCAACGAGATCGGGAGCAACGGCACCCTCGGTCGACGGCCGAGCGGGAGGCGGAACCGCCTCCACGGCCCGCTCCGGCCTGCTCGGCGTCACCTCCGGCGCGGGTTCGCTCAGGGTCAACGCGGGCACGGGCTCGCTCGGCGCGCCTGCCGGAGCGGGCCTGCTCGGTGTGGTCGCCGGAGCGGTCTCGCTGACGGCGGGCGCACCTTCATGCGGCACCTCACGCGGCGCGACCGCCACGGCCTCGCTCGGGGCGGCTGCCAGCGGCGGCTCACTCGGCTTGGCCGCCGCCGTTGGCCCGCTCACCGCTCGGGGCCCCTCACTCGGACCTGCCGCCGCGACCTCGCTCGGCGCGCCTGCCGGCGAAGGCTCACTCGGCGTCGTTGCCGGTGTTGGTCCGCTCACCGCTCGGGGCCCCTCACTCGGACCTGCCGCCGCGACCTCGCTCGGCGTCTCTGCCGGAGCTGGGCCGCTCGGCGCCACCGCAACGGGCGGTGCGGCGCTCGAAGGGACGAGCACGGCTGGCAACTCGGTTTCCGCCGCTCCGGCCCGCGGCACCGACGAGGGGGGCGGCGGGACCGGGCTCGGCACGCGGGTTCCCGCGGCGAGCTCCCGCGCGAAGCGCTCTCGAAGGTCCCGCGCCACTTTGTGATCGGGCTCCTTTTCGAGCACCTCGTCGAGCACGGCCAGAGCGCGCGCGGTGTGCCCCTGCGCCGCGTAGATCTGCGCGAGCGTGACCGTGGCGACCGGCGGCGGCCCGCGCAGCTCGAGCTCCGGACGCCCGCCGCGGATGATGGCCGCGGCGTCCGGCAGGTTCAGTCCGGACTCGACGACGCTCGCCACCAGATCGCGCGCAACGCCGAGCCAGCCGCGCTGCCGGCGCTGCTCGGCCGGATCGGGCTCGCTGCGGCGCACGATCTCGTCGCGGAGCTCGACGCGCGTCATCAGCTCCGGTCGCTCGACGCCCAGGGCGCGCGCCTTCTCGACGAGCTCGTCGCGACTCAGCTTTTCCAGCGCCAGGGTCTCCACGCGGCCTTATTCAGGAACCGCTTGCGAGCGCGGTCAAGCCGATCCGTGCGGCGCGTCACGCCCACGCGCCCCGAGCCGCGGGCTCCGGAGCGCGCTCGGCCAGAACGTCACGGGCCCTGCGCATGTCCTCTCGAATCTGCGCCGTGAGCGCCTCGAGGCTCTCGAAGCGCCGTTCTTCGCGCAGGCGAGCGACCCAATGGACGCGCAACCGCGCGCCGTACAGGTCGCCTTCGAAGTCGAGCAAATGCACTTCGACGGCGAACCCGGCCGCCACCGTGGGCCGAACCCCGATGTTGGCGACCCCGCGCGCGAGCGCGACGCCCTCACCGGGCGCCGTTTCTCGATCCACGAGGCATGCGTACACGCCGTACGGGGGCAAGAGCTCCACGACGTCGGCGAGATTCGCGGTCGGCACGCCGATGGTGCGGCCCCGTCCATCGCCGGCGACGACGGTGCCCACCGTCGAATGGGGCCGACCGAGGCACCGCTCGGCGGCCGGCAGATCGCCCCGCTCGACGGCTGCCCGCGCCCGCGTCGAGGAGAAGGGCCCTTCGGCGTCGGCGACGAGCGGCTCGGCCCGCGCCTGGAAACCGAGGCGCGCCCCGAGGCGCTCGAGCTCGGCGAGATCACCCGCGCGGTCGCGCCCGAAGCGGAAGTTCTCGCCCACGAGCACGACGCGCGCCGAAAGGCGCTGCACCAGCACGCGCTCGGCAAACTCGGTGGGCGAGAGCCGCGAGAGCTCGAGCGTGAACGGCTCCACTTCGACCCCGAGCCCGACCCGGCGCAAGAGCGCCCCTTTGCCCTCGTTGACCGTAAGCGGCGCCGCTTTCGCTTGCCCAAACACCTCGCCGGGACGCGGGGGAAAGTGGAGCGCAAGGGCCT
>QGUH01000958.1 GCA_003242355.1 Pseudomonadota bacterium | reverse complement strand
CACCTCTCCCCCGGCGTTGCGACGCTCCGGGGGTCCGCCCGCCCGACCTCCCCCTGCCGCTCCAAGAACCGATCATCGACCAGGAAAACGTGACGCCGCACCTCGTCGATTTCGGGGACGACATCGGTCTCTTCTGGTCTCAGGGCACGATCATTTACATCTGCGCCGGGTGCTACCCCGACAATCACCTGAACTTCGTGGTGCTGGACGGCGAGGACCTCACGCCGAAGAGTGACGTCATCGAGATCGAGAGCCCCATCGACCAGGGCCTCTTGAATCCGCAAGCCGTGCGCGCCGACGACACCGTGCTGGTCACCGCCAGCGTCACGCATCACGTCTTCGCCGAGGGTGCCTCCGCCACCCTGAGCTGCCCGCGCCTGCCATGAAGAGTTGGTTTCGACCTGCGCACCGGTTCGTGCGCGGGCTCGGCGCCGTGGCGGCGCTCACGGCCGTCGCATGCGATCCGGCGGGGCCGGCTTCCGACGCGCTGCACGTCGCGATTCGGACGGAAACGGGCGCGGTACCCGAGTCGTACCGCGTGGTCCTCGCACGTTCTGACGCGACGGTGGTCGCGCAGACCTGTCCGGGCGAGACGAGCGACGACTCCATCGGCTGCACCCGAGAGGGAGTCGTGCTGCGCGACGTGGAAGCGGGCGCCGAGCTCACGATCAAGGCGCGCGGCTCCGGCTTCGTCACCGAGCTCATCTCGGCAGAGATCCTGCGCACCGGTACCCTGAGCGTCGAGCTGCCCCAGCTCGCCCCCTTCGAGACGAACGCCCACTACGGCACGGGGCTCACCGCCGAGGCGGGCATCGACGCATTCTTGGATCTCGCGGCCTCGGAGACGACCGAGCTCGGCCCGGTTCATTCGGTGAAGTTTTACATCGCCGATCTGCGCGGCTCGCCCGAGCTCTATCTGCAGAACACGCGGCGCTACCCGCTGCACTACGACTTCGCGCGCCTCGTGCTCGGCGTGGCCGCGTCGCGCGAGCAATTCGCCCAACGAACGTACCGTGGCGAGAACCGCTCGGCCCTCGCGGGCACGCTCGTCTACCGGCCAGAGCTGCGCTTCGAGACCGCGAGCGCTGGCACGGAGCTGCGCGGCGCCGTCACCTTGGAGTTCCTGCTGATTGACGACCTGTCGCCCGAGCTGGCGCTCACCGCGCACCGCCTCATCGAGGAACGCCTGGGGTTCTTGCACCTCGACGGCGCCGAACAGCGCTTGGTGTACCTGCCCGGCACGAGCGCGCGCGAGCAGGCCGCCACGGCGGAAGTCGCGCGGTTTCGAGCGCGGGAGGCCCTCTTCGCGATGAACGCGGAGCTGTACGCGGGCATCGAGCAGCAGATCCTCAATCCGGGCGTCGCCTACGGCACCCTGCGACGCCTCACGCCCGAAGAGCTCGCGACGACGATCGTCTCGTTCCGCGACATCGTCGTTCTGCCGAGCTTGCCCGACGACCTGCCACTCGTCGGGGGAACGATCACCGACGACCTGCAGACGCCGCTCGCCCACGTGAACCTCGCCGCACGCGCTCGTGGGACGCCGAACCTTGCCCTGCGCGGCGCCTCCACCGATCCCCGCGTCGAGCCGCTTCTCGGCAAGCTCGTGCGCTTCGAGGTGAGCGAGAGCGGCTTCTCGCTCACGGAGACGACGCTCGAGGAAGCGGAGGCATTCTGGAAGTCGCGCGTGCGCGAACCGCAGGTCCCCGATGCGGACGTCGATTTCGAGGGATTGCCCGGTTTCGAATCTCTGGGATTCGAGGACTCGATCCGCGTCGGCGTCAAAGCCGCCAACCTCGCCGAGCTGCGCCGGCTGCTCGGCGACGACGCGCCGGATGGCTTCGCCGTGCCCTTCTCCGCGTACCACGCCTACATGATGGAAAATCGGGTCACCTCGGCGCTCTGCGCCGAAGCACGCGCCGACTGCGAGGAGGAAGGGCGGGCGGCCTCCCTCTGCGAGGCCGCGCTCGAGCGCTGTACCGCGAGCGCCGCGGACGGCGCGTCGTTCTACGAGTTCGTCGATCGCTTCCTCGACGACCCGGAGCTCGCCGTCGATACGGCGCTCCGCGAAGCGTGCCTCGATACCGTGCGGTACCTCGTCAAGCACGGCGAGGTCGCCCCCGAGTTCGCGGCTCGCCTCGACAGTCGCGTGGAAGAAGTTTTCGGAACAGCCCAGGTGCGCCTGCGCTCGAGCACCAATGCCGAAGATCTCCCCGGCTTCAGCGGCGCGGGTCTCTACGAATCGGTGTCCGCCGAAATCGGAGTGCGACTCCCCTCGAGCCGTATCCGCGACGTGTGGGCGAGCGTTTGGCTCTTCCGCGCCTTCGAAGAGCGCGCCTTCTGGAACATCGATTCGCGCGCGGTGCGCATGGCGGTGGCCGTCAATCGTGCCA
>QGUH01000085.1 GCA_003242355.1 Pseudomonadota bacterium | reverse complement strand
TCTCGTTCGGGTCGAGGGCGCGATGGATCGCGTGGAAGCTCTCGTGCGCCGCGATGGACAACGCGAGATCGCCGTCGAGCGGAGAAAGCTCCGCATCGAGGTGGAGCTCCGTGGCAGCACACCAGCTGCAGAGATAGCCGTCACCGGCGCCGCTCGTGTCGACGACGAACACCGAGAGCTTGCCGTCGACGAGCCCTTTCGGTGAAAGCATGCCGAAGACCGCTTCGTTCGTCGGGAGCACGCCGAGATCGGGGTGGGCGCCGTCGTCGTTTTCGCTGGCGAGCTCGAAGCGCGCGAGAAAGCCGTTCACCTCGGATTCGAGCGCGTCGCGATCGGCATCGGCGAGCACGTCGTCGGCCACGTAGACGCGCGTGCGCTCCCCTTCGCCGAGGCACGTCGCGGCGACCTCCGCGACCTCGTGCGTGCTGCCGCTGTAGACGAGCGTGGTTGCGGGCTCACCGTAGCAGGGAGTGTTCGTGAAATCCGGACGCTGCCCCGGGCTGCCGGACGTGCCGCCCGTCCCGCCGGTGTCGTCGAGCGGTTCGCTGCCGCAGCCCGTGGCGACGCCCAGCATCCCGGCGAGCGCGAACACCCAAGCCCGATTCTGCATGCCTCCTTATACCGAAAGGAACGCCGGCCCGTTCACGGATCGGCGCTCTCGCCTCGTTTCGGAGGGCGGCGCGCGTCGCCCCTCCCCGGCGAAGGATCGGCGGGGCCCCACACCACACGGGCACCCGTTCGGCGCTGTCAGCTCATCCAAGTGCTCGTTGGAACTCGGCGTTTCCCGTTCGGGTCACCGGGCGGCCTCGAACGTGAGATCGAGGTTCTCTTCGTCGCACTTCGCCGAGAGCTCGCGGCGGAGCTCGGCCAGCGTGAGCTCCGACGGCACCTCGAGCTCGGCCTCGAGCACGAACAGCGGCGTTCCGCTGTGCGGCGCGTACGCGAGGCGGGATTCGAGCGAGCGCACGTTCACGCCGCGCCGCGCGAGCGTGCCGGTCACCGCCTGCACGATTCCAGGGCGATCGAAGCCCGAGACTCGGATGGCGTAGGGGAGCACGCGCCGATCCGGACGCGGCGCCGTCGTGCGCTTCGTGAGCACGCGCAGCCCGAGCGTGGCCTCGGTCTCGGCGAGGTCGCGCTCGAGCCGTGTGAGCGCGCTTTCGGTGCCCGAGGCGAGCAGCAGCACCGCGAACTCGCCGCCGAGCGCGGCCATGCGACTATCCTCGAGGTTCGCGCCCGCGGCGTGGATGGTGGCCGACAGATCGCTGACGATGCCGGGTCGATCGGGGCCGACCGCGGTGATCACCAGGAAGGTCTTTTCGGTTTCGGGGTTCGCCATGCGCGCCTCCGCGGGTTCGAGCAGGGGGACGGCCATCCTACTCGGGACCTCGAGTTTTCGGTACGCTAGCGCGCGATGTTGACCGCGCGCCCCCGACGCAACCGCACGAGCCCCGGCATTCGTGGCCTGGTGCGGGAAACTCACCTTTCGCCTGCCCACCTCGTGCTGCCCCTGTTCGTGCAGGAGGGCACGCGGAACGAGACGCCGATCGCGGCGATGCCCGGCCAGAGCCGGCTCTCCATCGATTTGATCGTGGAGAAGGCGCGCGAGGCCCTGTCGCTCGGGGTCCCCGCGGTGGCGCTGTTCCCCGCGCTACCCGACTCGTTGAAAGACCCCCTGGGCACCGAATCCGCGAATGCGTCGGGGTTGCTCCAGCGTACGGTTCGCGCCCTCAAGAACGCATTGCCCGACCTCGTCGTGATCACGGACGTCGCGCTCGACCCGTACTCGTCGGACGGTCACGACGGCGTGGTCGTGGATGGCCGCATCGACAACGATCGAACGCTGCCGCTGCTCGCGCGCATGGCGGTTTCCCAGGCGGAAGCGGGCGCCGACATCGTGGCACCTTCCGACATGATGGATGGGCGCGTCGGCTTCATCCGCAAGGCGCTCGACGAAGCGGGCTACACGAGCGTCGGAATCTGCAGTTACGCGGTGAAGTACGCCTCGTCTTTCTACGGCCCGTTCCGCGAGGCGCTCGACTCGGCACCGCGCAGCGGCGACAAGAAGACCTACCAGATGGATCCCGCCAACGCGCGCGAGTGCCTCCGCGAGATCGCGCTCGACGAGGCGGAAGGCGCCGACTTTCTGCTCGTGAAGCCCGGGCTTCCGTACGCGGACGTCATTCGCCTCGTGCGCGACAACTCGAGGCTGCCCGTCGCCGCGTATCAAGTGAGCGGCGAGTACACGATGCTCAAGCTCGCCGCCGAGCGCGGCTTCCTCGACTACGACGCCTGCCTGCTCGAGAGCCTCGTCTGCCTGCGCCGCGCCGGTGCCGACTTCATCTTCACGTACGCCGCCCTCGATGCCGCGCGGCTCCTGAACCGCTCCGCATAGCGAACGCCGAGTCAGCCCGAGATCCGGGCGGCGGCCCCTTCGGACACGATTTCGGAAGACCGATGGCGGGGCGTGGCGCGTTGCCGCGTCGTTCGTGCCGGAGCGTGCGAGGTCGTGTTCGGGTCGGGGTCCCGTTTGGAGCGCTACGCAAGCTCGAAGGTTTTGCAGAACTCGAGCTCGGACCGAGTGACGAGGTCGACGCGGTGGTGCGGCTCGGTGGGGTAGCCGTTGCCGCAGCCGGCCGACTCGGGGTCGAAGTGCGCGCAGTTTTCGCAGGTGAAGACGAGGCGGAAACGTTCCGCCTCTTCGCGGAAGGCGGGGGTGATGCGCGTCTTCATGGGAAGGGCTGCGCGGGCTGGCCGCGCTCGTAATAGAAGCGGAAGTAGCCGCGCACCGTGCTCGTCACCTCCTCGGCGGGCTCGCCGGCTGCGAGCTGGCGGGGATCGGCCATCTGGGCCTCGAAGCTCGCCTCGGTCAAGCGCAGATCGGCGCGCGACTCGGACGGGTCGCCGCTGAACAGGGCGTCGAACACGATCTGCCCCGAGATCGAGTGGATGGCCGCGTTCTGCAGGTGGCAGCTGTTGTGGAGATAGAGGGTGAGGCTTACCTTGGGCGGCGTGTCCGTTTCCATGACCGGCGTGCCCGGCGGCGCGACGCCCACCGGGAGCCCGATCGGGACCGGCTCGCCGAGACGCTGCCGAAGCTCCGAGACGTCGTTCACCAACACGGTCAGGCCGTCGGAGCGCTCTTCGATGGCGTCTCCCCGCTGCACGCGGATGATGAGGTGCTCTTCGCGGAAAGGGTTGGCCGCGAAGAAGTCGGGGCCGAGATCGAACGGCCCGTTCCAACAATCTTGCATGTACAAGCGGTCGCTCGCGACCCAGCCTTCGCCCTCACCGACGCTGCAGCCACACAGAGCCAAAAGGGCGACGAGGAACGGTGCAGCCGTTCGGCGGCGTTCGTTGGTATGGGCACCGTTCTCGCTGCTCGGAGTTGCCGGTGCCGCTGCTCGGCGGAGCTCGCTCGTGTGGTCGCTTTGGAGGCAGGCAGTCGGCAGTGACGGTGCAGCCGTTCGGCGGCGTTCGTCGGCGTCGAAGCGGCGCGGAGCGGCTCGCAAGGCAAGGCATGGCGCGTGCCGACGCGTCATGCGGGGAGCTCCGTGGGCGCGGTGGGGAACGAGCGCGCGGAGCGGCCGCCTCCCAGCAGGCGTTCGCCGTCGTAGAACACGGCGTACTGACCGGGCACCACGGAGATCACCTTCGTGTCGAAGAGCACGATGGCGCCCGTGCCGAGGGCGCGCACCTCGGCCGTCACCGGGCGCGCGCGATACCGCACTTGAACTTCGGCTCGAAGCGGCAGGGTGACGCCTTCGGCGAGCGCAAGCTCGGTGACCTCTGCCGCGGCCGCTTCGAGCGCCTCGCGCGGGCCGAGCCGCACCGTGGCGCTCTCCGGGTCGATCCCGACGACGTAGGCGCGCTCGCCGAGCGCCACGCCGAGGTTCTTGCGCTGACCGAGCGTGAAGGCGTGGACGCCGCGGTGCGCGCCGACCACGCGCCCCGAAGCATCGACGATGGGCCCCGGGCGCAGTCGATCGGCGGCGTGCTGCTCGATGAACGCGTCGTACCGCCCGTTCGGCACGAAGCAAAGCTCCTGGCTCTCGCCCTTGTGCGCACCGGGCAGCTCGAGGGCGCGCGCCTCGTCGCGCACGGCGCTCTTCTCGGAGTCGCCGAGCGGGAAGCAGAGCCTGCGGAGCTGCTCCTGACCCACCCAGTGCAGAAAGTAGCTTTGGTCTTTGCTCGGGTCGCGTGCGCGCAAGAGCTCGATGCGCCCGTCGTGCTCGCGCAGCCGCGCGTAGTGCCCCGTCGCGACCTGCTCGGCACCGAGCCGATCGGCCAGCGCGAACAGCTCGGCGAGCTTGACCCCGCGGTTGCAACGCACGCAGGGGCTCGGTGTCCTGCCGGCGAGGTAATCCTCGACGAAGGGCTCCACGATGGTGTCGGCGAAGAGCTCGCGCCGGTCGAAGGCGTAGTGGGGGATGCCGAGCCGATCGGCGACCCGTCGCGCATCGTGCAGGTCTTCCGGCGCGCAGCACCGCGCCCGAACGCTCCCGTCGTCGGGGTAGTCCCAAAGGTGGAGCGTGACGCCGATGACGTCGTGCCCCGCCCGCGCGAGGCGCGCCGCGGCCACCGACGAGTCGACCCCGCCGCTCATGGCGACCAGCACGCGACCAGGCATGCCGCCATGTGTAGCCTAGATTTTTAGCCAACGCCGACGCCCGCCCGGGCCGACGGGGCGACCGTCGTGCCGAAGAAAGCCGAACGGCGTCGAATGGGGTGTGCCCGCGTGGGGAGGGACGCCCGCCGAATCGACTCGGCCGGGATGGCGCGGGGAGGCGTCTTCGAACCGTGTGCCCGCGTGGGGAGGGACCCTCCGAATTCGCTTCGGTAGGGACGGACGGGGGAAGGCAGCTCCGGAACGGGTGCCCGCGGGGAGCGCGACTCGGGCTCCCACTGTTCGCGCGCGACGGGGGAAAGGCAGCTCCGGAACGTGCGCCCATGGGGAGGGGGCTCGGCCCGTTCACGGCGGCGGGAAGGGCCGCGCGTCAGGTGCTGCCCGACTGGAGCACGGTGCGCACGGCCGTCCCGGTGCGATCCACCAGCTTCGCGGCCAAATCCACGGCTTCCGCATAGCGGTAGATGCCGGCCTGAACGGCGATCAGGGCTCCGGCGTCGAGCGAGCCGAAATTGCCGCGAAGCGCCCGGTCGACGAGTGCCTCCCCGGAGTCGAGGCGCTCCCCGAGCGTTCGGAGCACCGAGGCGAACCCCGAGCCATCACCCGCCTCGCGGAGGGGGCCGCTTCGCAGGGGCGTGCTTGCGGAAGGGACGGACGGGGCGCCGAGCGCCCGTTCGATGGTCGACGACATGCCGCCTCATCGGGCGGCCACGGCGTCGGTTGCGTGGTTTCGAAGGGCTTGTGCCGGTCGCGTCAGGCGCGGCCACGGAGGCGCTTCGCGAGCCGACCCATGGCGCGCGTGTGTAGGCGGCTCGCCCACGACTTGCTGAGCCCGAGGTCGGCGGCCACGTGATCGAAGCGCTGCCCCTCGAGGTAATGCCGGCGAACGAGCTCGCTCTCTTCGCGGGGCAGCTCGGCAATCGCACGACGAACCACGTCGAGCAGCTCCGCGCGCTCGTAGGCTTCTTCGGGGCCCTCCGTCGGCGCCACCGCGATGCGCTCGCCCTCTTCGTCGTGGGCCGACGACGCGACCAGGCCAACGGCCACCGCCGTCGCGAGCGCCGCGAGGTGGTCGGCGAGGGCAGCGTCGGCCTGCGCCGTCCCCGAGCCGGGCGGCAGCGGCGCGTGAAGGTCTTCGAGCGCGCCTTCGCCCGTGAGCGCGAGGGCCGAAAGGCCGGCGAGGCGCTCGTGAACCCGCCGGGGCAAGCGCGACATCTTGCGCACCCCGTCGAAGATCGCGCCGCGCACTCGGTAATTGGCGTACCCGCGGAAAGGCACCCCCCGGCTGGGGTCGTAACGGCGCGCGGCATCGAGCAACCCCTCGCGTCCGAAGCTGCGCAGATCGTCGAGCTCCACCGCACCGCCGATGACGCGCCCGACCTGCCGCGCAACGATCTCGACGAGGTCGAGCGTTTCCTCGAAACGGCGCAGGGTCTCCGACTCGTCACTTCCCTCGTGCACGGTGGCGGAATCTATCCCGGAACCGCGGTGAGCGGGAGACCTCGCCACGAGCCCCGCCGGCTGCGACTCCGGCGCGCCTGTGCCATATTCGAGCGGAATGCTTCGTTATGGCCTCCTGGCGATCGCGTATGCCGGCATGGCGGGCCTCGCGATAGGCATTTCGGAGCTGTTTCTCGATCGCGCCGTCTGGTGGCACCCCGAGCCGTGGCTCGCGCTCGACGGCAACGTGGCCCACGCCTATAGCGGCGTGCTCGGCATGCTCCTCGGCGCGATCGTGGTCGTGGGGACGCGCCGCATGGTCGAGCGCCTCGGCTGGGCGCAGGAGCTCGCCCGCGCGCTCCGACCGTTCGCGCGGGACCTCAGCGGGCTCGGCATCATCGTCGTCGCCGTCCTGAGCAGCGTGGGGGAGGAGCTGCTGTTCCGCGGCCTGCTCCAGCCCTGGGTCGGGGTCTGGATCCAGGCCCTGCTCTTCGGCCTGCTCCACCAGATGCCGGGCCCGAGCCGCTGGGCCTGGGTGGGGTGGGCGAGCGTCATCGGGCTGGTTTTCGGAGCCCTGTTCGCGCTGACGGGCTCACTCCTCGGGCCGATCCTGGCCCACATCGTCATCAACGGCTTCAACCTGAACTACCTCCAGAATCACGATCCGGAGTTGCCGCGGCGGGGCCTCGGCGGGCTCTTGGGCCACCGGAGCCGCGCGTGACGCGGAGCGCCGTCGGGCGAGTCACACGGCCGAAACACGCCCGCAAACCGTGAATCGGATTCTGGTATCCTGAGTGTCATCGCCACCGCCACGGAACCCCCCGTTTCCTTCGACTCGACGTTTCCGGAAGACCGACCGCGCGTGCTGGTGGTGGACGACGAGAAGCACGTCCGCGACATCATCGCGGACTTCCTGACGATCGAGGGCTACATCGTCCGCACGGCGGAAGACGGGGCGAGCGCCGTGCGCGAGCTCGAGCGCGCCCGCTACGACATGGTCATCAGCGACCTGAAGATGCCGAAGATGGGCGGGCTCGATCTGCTCCGCGAGGTCGTGCGGACCCACCCCGACACGCCCACGGTGATCATGACGGGGTTCGGCACGGTCGAGACGGCGATCGACGCGATGAAGCGGGGCGCGTACGACTACATCCTCAAGCCGTTCAAGGCCGAGGAGATCGTCCACGTCGTCCAGCGCGGGCTCGAGAAGCGACGGCTCGCCGCCGAGAACCTGAGACTGCGCGAGGCGCTCTCCTTGTATCAGGTGACCGAGGCAATCGCGGCGAGCCTGTCGCTCGACGAAGTCGTCACGACGCTCGCCGACAGCGCCATGCAGGAGATGCGCGCGGACCTGTCGTCGGTGTGGCTCGCGGAGCCGAACGGCGGCTTCTCGCAGCGCCGCCTGCGGCAGGACGAGCGCTTGCTCGGGCCCGAGGACGATCCGGGCGAGCTCGACGAAGCGAAGGTCGGGCAGCGGTTGGCGAGCGGCGTCGCGGTGCTCGAGCAGAGCGCCCGCGCTCGCGCGCTCTTTCGCCGGCTGCCGGATCGTCAGGTGTCGAGCCTGTGCGCGGTGCCGCTCCGCATCCGCGAGCGCGTGCTCGGGTTCGTCGCGGCGGTCTCGCTCACGGCGAACAAGCGGTTCGACGAGGGGCAGCGCAAGCTGCTCAGCATCATCGCCTCTCGAGCGGCGGCGGCCATCGAGAACGCGCGCCTGTACGAGAACCTACAAGCGAGCTTTCAGCAGACCATTCAGAGCTTCGCCCGCACCATCGACACGATGGACCGCTACACCGCGGGCCATTCCGAGCGCGTGGCCGCCTATGCGGTCGTGTTGGCACGCTGGCTCGGCCTCGACGAGGAGACGGTCGAGACCGTGCGTCACTCGGCGTTGATGCACGACATCGGCAAGATCGGCTGTGTTCTGAACCTCAACAAGTCCGGCAAGCTGAGCCCCGAAGAGTACGAGTCGTTCAAGCGGCACCCGGTGTTCGGCAAGGAGATCCTCGATCCGATCGCGTTCCTTTCGCCGGTCGTGCCCGGGGTGCACCTGCACCACGAGCGCTGGGACGGGCGCGGTTATCCCCTCGGGTTGCGCGGCCAGGAGATTCCGCTCATCGCGCGGATCATCGCCGTCGCCGACACTTACGACGCCATGACGAGCGATCGGGCCTACCGGCGCGCGCTGCCGCACGAGGTCACGGTCGGCGAGATCCAGCGCTGCGCGGGCACGCAGTTCGACCCGGAGGTGGCCGAGATGTTCGTCGAAAAGATCGACGAGCACCGCGAAGAGCTCCGCGCCGCGGGCCGCCGGATTCCGGAGTGATCTCGCCCCACTCGGGCGAGCAGGCTCCCGGCGCTCCGCGTCTCGGGCTCGCCGAACCGCGCCGTTCGATGGCAGCAAGCTCCCCGTGCCACGTCGCGGAGCTCGTGTTCCGCATCGGACTGCCCGAACGGGCGGGGCGCGCGGCTGGCGGGGGCGCCGCGATTTTGGCAGACAATCCGCGATGACGCGGGAGCTCGACGGATACTGGCTCGGACGGCAACCCTATGCCGCCGTGCACGCGCTACAGGAGCGGTTGTTCGCCGCTCGCAGGGCGGGCGCGATTCCGGACACGGTGCTGCTGCTCGAGCACACGCCGGTCGTGACGTACGGGCGCGGCGCGCGCGCCGACCACGTGCTGTTTCCCGAGAGCGAGCTCGCGCGCCGCGGGGTGGACGTGTTCCATACGGGGCGCGGGGGCGACGTCACGGTCCACGCTCCCGGGCAGCTCGTCGCTTATCCGATCCTCGATCTTGCCCCCGATCGCTGCGACGTGCGGCGCTACGTTCGCGATCTCACCGAGGTGATGCGGCGTTTGGTGGCACGGAGCGGCATTTCCGCTGGCCCGTTCGAAAAATACGTGGGCTTGTGGGTCGACGTGGCGAGCCCCGAGCGCTGGCCGGGCGCCGAGCAGGCGCGGACACCCGCGAAGATCGGCGCGATCGGAGTGCGCATCTCGCGCTGGATCACGATGCACGGATTCGCGCTCAACCTCGACCCGGACCTCTCCGTGTTTCGCTACATCGTGCCCTGCGGCATCCGCGAGCACGGCGTCACGAGCGTTCGGCAGCTCGTCGGCGAGGCGCCGAGCGTTCGCGAGGCGGCCGAGCGGGCGTACGCGATCCTGTGCGACG
>QGUH01000957.1 GCA_003242355.1 Pseudomonadota bacterium | reverse complement strand
CGGAAACGACGTGGGGGCAGGAGCCCAACCGGACGCCTGCTGGCCGCTGGAGTGGCGGCCTCACTGGCGGGCGAGAACGTCGCGCACGCCGCGAGCGTCGTCCACGCACACCGCGCGCTCTGGAGCAGCCCTGCGCATCGCGCAAACATGCTGAGTCCTCATTTCGATTCCATTGGAATCGGCGTCGTTCGTGATGCGAAAGGCTCGTTCTGGGTCTGTCAGCTCTTCACCCGCACGCCGCCCTCCGCGGGTGTCACTCCGCACCCGTGATGGTGAATTCGGGGGTGACACCGGGGGCTTCAAATGTGGGACATGCCGCGATAGCGTGCGCGCATCGTGCACTTCTCGACGTTGCTTTGCGGGTGGAGCGGGCTTTCGAAAGGCCCAGCGCGCTGGATCGGGTCTCTGCTGTTCGCCGGGGCGCTCGCGTGGACTGCGCCTTCCGCCGCACAGTCGGGTTACTTCTATCTCGACCGCGTTCAGCTCGCGGGCGCGCCGGACGATGGCATCACCGTGCTCCGGCCGTACGTGCCGCCCGGCACGCGCCTCTACGCGACGGCTGCCGTGGGCTACGCGCACAACCCGCTGCGCAGCGATACCGTTACCGACGATCCCGTCGCCAAGAGCCGCATCGACAATCCCGTTCAGGGACAGCTCATCGCTTATGGCGCGCTCGGGATGCAGATCGCCGGGCGCGTCACGGCGCAGGTGACGCTTCCGATCTCGCTGCTCACGCTCACGGGCGCCGATCCGCAAGCGCACGGCGTGGGCACGGGCGGCATCGAAGACGCAGGCGTCGCCGTGCACGATGTCCGTATCGACGCGCGCTTGCGCACGTTCGAGTCCGACGACGGCCGCGCGCGTTTCGGGCTCGGCGGCGCAATTTTCGCCGCGAGCGGCAACACCTACGCGTTCGCGAGTGACGAGGAGACGTCGGCTTGGGTGTTCGGCGCCGCGGAGTTCGACTTCGGAGACTTCCTGCTCTCGGGCACGATTGGCCCGCATTTTCGAGCCGACAACGGCATCGGTGGATTGAACGGCGCGCTCACCGTCGGCAACGAGCTGCGGTGGGCGTTCGGCGCGTACCTGCCGATGCGCGGTGGGCGCGCACGGTTGGGCGGCGAGCTGTTCGGCACGACGGGGCTCGTGAGCAGCGCCGGACCGAACGACGAAAACACGGTGTTCGGCGCGCGCAACACCGCGATCGAATGGCTCGGTCAATTCCGTTTCCCGATCGGTCCCCGCGACGAGTTCTACGTGAACGGCGGCGTCGGCACGCGCTTGTCGCTCGGGTACGGCGCGCCCGACGTACGCGGCGTCCTCGTGATCGGAACGGCGATACCGCTCGACAAACCCGCGCCGCCTCCGAAGAAGAAAGTCATCGTTCCGGACGCGCGCGACTACGATCCGGACACCGACGGCGACGGGTATCCCGACAGCATCGATCAGTGTCCGACGCAGCCCGAAGACGGAAAGGAGCCGGCGCCCACCGACGGCTGCCCCGTCGATGTCGATCGCGACGGCGACGGCATTCCCGACGTCGATGACCGCTGTCCGCTCGAGCCGGAGGACAAGGACGGCGTGCAGGACGAGGACGGCTGCCCCGAGGACGATCCCGACAACGACGGCATTCCCGACGCAAGCGATCGCTGCCCGACCGAGTGGGGACCGCGCTCGATGGATCCCGCGCGCCACGGCTGCCCGGACCTCGATCCCGATCGCGATGGCATCGAGGGCGACGCCGATCGTTGCCCCAACGAGCCCGGGCTCCGCTCCGACGACCCGGAGAAGAACGGCTGTCCCACGCTCACGCGGGTGCACGACGACCGCGTGGAGCTGCTCCAGCCCATCGAGTTCGAAACCGGCCGCGCGGTGATCCGTCCCGAAAGCACGCCCATCCTGGACGAGATCGTCGCGCTGCTGCTCGCCCGCCCCGAGCTCCGCCTCGGCGTCTACGGCCACACCGACGACCGCGGCGGCGCAGCCTTCAATCTCCGCCTGAGCAAAGAGCGCGCCGCTGCATGCGTCACCTACCTCGTCGAACGCGGGATCGATCCCAAGCGCCTCCAATCCGAAGGCTTCGGCCTCACCCGCCCCATCGCCGACAACAAGACCGAAGAAGGCCGCGCCAAGAACCGCCGCGTCGACTTCCAGATCCTCGACAAGTGATCCTCCACGCTCCGCGACCTGGACGTCGCGTGCCGCGAGCGCAGCGAATCGCGTCGGAGAGGTCGGCCGTGAACGGCTCGTCGCCGAGCACCCTCCGGCGGCGGGCCGAGGGTGGACGGCCGATGAACGGCTCGTCGCCGCGGAGCAACCCTCCGGCGGCGGGCCGAGGGTCGCTCCCGCTATCGTTGAGCAGCGGAGTGGACGCCGCGTGATGGGCAGGGGTGAGCGG
>QGUH01000956.1 GCA_003242355.1 Pseudomonadota bacterium | reverse complement strand
GAATCTGTTGCTGCAAGCGGATCTGACCATGCTGCGTCGCTTCTCGGCGGACGCGGCGCTCGCGGCGGGCTTGCCGATCACCGCGGCCGATCCGCTCGTCGGCGCCTATCGCGCGACGCAGCTCTTCTCCTTCCTGCCGTATCAGCTTCTGATCTCGGTCAACTTCATCCTCTTTCCGATGCTCGCCTCCGCGGTGCGCGATCGCGACGCGGAGGCGGTCGCCCGCTTCGTGAAGACGGGGATGCGGATCGCGCTCGTGCTCGCGGGGGCGATGGTGAGCGTGACGGCAGGGCTGCCCCACGCCTTGATCCGGCTCGTTTTCGGGCAAGAGGCCGCGGATCTCGGCGGGCGCTCGCTGGGGCTGCTCGCGATCGGCTTCGGGGCGTTCGCGCTCTTCGGCGTGATGACGACCGTGCTGAACGGCTTGAAGCGGGAACGCGCGGGAGCAGCCGTGACGGGCTTCGCCGCCGCAGCCGTGGTGGCGCTCTGTTTCTTGCGCGTGCGCGGCACTCCGTTCGGCGAGGAGCTCTTGTTCCGAACCGCGACGGCGACGTCGATCGGCCTGGGCCTCGCGGCCCTCGGCGCGGCCCTTCTGGTGCACAAAGCTGCCGGAGCCGTGGCGGCGCCCGCGACGGTGCTCCGCGTGGTCGCGGCAACGGCGGCGGCGATCGCCGTGGGACGGCTGCTTTCGGTGAGCGGCGTCGTCGCCACCGTAGGCGGCGCGCTCGGAGTGGGCGGGGTCTACCTCGTGGCGCTGATCGCCCTGCGCGAGCTCACCGGACGCGACTTGGACCTCATCCGCGGCGTGATTGCAAAGCGCGCGCGCTGAGGATCGCGGTCGCTGCCGCCTCGTCCCTGTTCGTTCGGAAGGCGCTCAGGCGTGAGAACGCCGACCGGTTGGACGCGGCGTCGTTCTGGCCCGATTCGCGGAGCAACACACATCCCCCTTCCTCGCCGGCTTTCGGCGGAGCCCCTCCCCGCGCGGACACTCCGTTCGTCGATGTTTTCAGGCTCGAAGCGCCGTGCGGGATGCCTCGGAAGCGGGCGGGTTGCTGGGTGTGCCCCGCGTGGCGTCGATGGCCTCGCGCACGAAGAGGTCTTCCAGCGTTTCGTGGCGCGGAACGACCTCGGCAACGGCCGCGTTCGCATCGAGCGCCGCGCGCAAGACGTTCGGCACGTGCGCCGCCCCTTCGACCTCCACCACCACCGACTCGGCGCCCCCGTCGGCTTGCCCGAGAGAGCGAATGGCATGGCCCTCGCCGCGAAGCCGTTCGATGAGGTGCTGGGGAGCTCCGGTCAGGGTGATGTCGGTGCGCCGGACCTCCCGCTTGAGGAGCTCGTCGAGACGACCGCTCACGACGACTTCACCGCGCCGCAGGATGGTGACTCGATCGCAGAGCGTCTCGACGTCGCTCAGGATGTGGGTGGAAAAGAAGATGGTGCGCCCTTGGGAGCGCTCGTGAAGAATGAGGTCCCGCACCTCTTTGCGGCCGACGGGGTCGAGACCGCTCATCGGCTCGTCCAAAATGAGCAGCTCCGGATCGGCCACGAGCGCCGCCGCCAACCCCGTCCGCTGCAACATGCCCTTCGACAGCCGCCGCACCTGGCGATCGGCGGCGTAGAGAATGCCGACCTGATCGAGCACGGTGCGCGCGCGTGAGCGCGCCGCACGCGCGGAGAGCCCCGAGAGCCGCCCACAGAGCTCGACGAACTCGACCGGCGTGAGATAGGGGTAAACGTAAGGATTTTCGGGAAGGAAGCCGACGCGCTGCAAGGCGCGAGGGTTCGGTACGTCGTATCCGAACAGGCGGGCGCGCCCGCTGGTCGGCCGGATGAGACCGGTGAGGATCTTGATCGTGGTCGTCTTGCCGGCGCCGTTCGGCCCGAGAAACCCGAAGATGTCGCCCCGGCGAACCTCGAACGAGACGCTCTTCACGGCGACCACCCGCCGCATGAAGAAGCCCTGGCGGAAGACTTTGTGCAGGCCTTCGACGCTGATGAGAGGCTCGGCCACGCAATCCTTATAGATGTTGTTCCGGAAGCCGCCAATCTTCCGACAGGGCCGGAAGCGGCGCAGAGCTGGGTGCGAACGGCGGGTGCGCACACGAGGATCCCCTGCAACGGATGCCACTCATCCGGGTCGAGCCGCACCGCGCCGAGCGGGGCACCGAGGAATCGTTGCTCCGAAATGCGGAGGAATGGTGATAAGAAGGGGCACGAAGCTGCGGCGGGTGCCGCGGGGCAAAAGCTGAAGCGAGGTCCGGATGAAGCGACTCGGATTGGCGTGGCTTACGTGGATCGGTTGGGTCTCGGTGACCGGAACCGCGCTCGCTCAAGCGGCCGACCCGCCGCCCGCGCCCCCACCGCTCGATCCGCCCCCAGCGCCCCCACCCTTCGACCC
>QGUH01000955.1 GCA_003242355.1 Pseudomonadota bacterium | reverse complement strand
GTTTCCTCCCGCCCGCCCCCACCGGAGTCCTCCTCGAGGGGCTCACCGCCCCTCGTGCTCCCCGACGCGACTCGCTTCGCTCGTCGCGCGCTCGCGTCCGCTCGCGAGAGCCAACGGCGAAGTACGAGCAAACGGCAAAGTACGGAGCGGGGCTTTGTTTCCTCCCGCCCGCCCCCACCGGAGTCCTCCTCGAGGGGCTCACCGCCCCTCGTGCTCCCCGACGCGACTCGCTTCGCTCGTCGCGCGCTCGCGTCCGCTCGCGAGAGCTAACGGCGAAGTACGAAGCGAACGGCGAGCTTCGGCGCAGGGCTTGTTTCCGCCCGCCCGCCACCGCCGGAATCCTCCTCGAGGGGCTCACCGCCCCTCGTGCTCCCCGACGCGACTCGCTTCGCTCGTCGCGCGCTCGTGTCGCTCGCGGGAAGTGACGGCTGAATGAGTGTCGACGAAAAGAGGCGTTCATTCGAAAGCGAGGGTCGTTTCGAGTTGGCCCGTACAGCGAAGCAACGCGCCGTCCCCATGACTCACCCCTGGCCCCTTCGCGCCGAAGGACGGCACAAGGAGCCGCCGAGCACACGCCGGCGAAGTGGCCGAGGTTGAGCTCCCGCTCTTCCGCTCATTAGCCGGGCGCCACCAAAGCCCGATCAAGCGGAGTGCCGCGCGAAGCGCGGCGCGGAGCTCGGGCGGGCGCTCCCGCGAGCTGCCGCGTGACGCCGATAGGCCCCACGACTCCAAGCGTTGCCCATTAGGCGGCGTCTACATCGCTGCTCTTCGATAGCGGGGAGCGACCTTCGGCCCGCCGCCGGAGGAGGCTCCGCGGCGACGAGACGTTCCTCGGCCGCCCACCCTCGGCCCGACGCCGGAGGGTGCTCCGCGGCGACGAGACGTTCTCCGCTCGAGCACCGCGCTAGCTTCGCTTCCGAGAACTAGAACGCGGCTTCCACACCCAAGCTCGGGAGCACGACGGGGCCGGCGCTGCGTTCGCGGCAGAGCTCGCCGCAGTCGAGGCGCACGACTTCGCGCGTGGAGGTTGCGTTGAGCACTTCGGCGACGATGCCCCAATAGCCGGCTTCGCCCAGGCGGAAGCGCTTCTCGAAGCGGAGGTCGGTGCGAAAGTACGGTCTGCCGCGCCGGTCGTCCGTGAACGTCGGCGAGCCTTCGAGCGTGAGCGCCGGCACGCCCGAATAGAAGATCGCGCGCACGCCTCCCCGGAAACCGTTGCCGAAGTCGTAGCCGAGCGCGCCCTGGAGCACGTGGGGACGATCGAAGCCGGAAACCGCCTTGCGCCCGCGCACCGTCTGCTCGGAGCGCGACAGGGTGTAACCGAGGAAGCCTCCCAACCGCCGCGTGAGCGGGCGCGAAATCCGCAGCTCGAGTCCCGCCGCGGAAACGGTGGCCCGCCGATCGAGCAGCGTGCGGTCGATGGTGAAGTCGCGTCCGCCTCCGATCGGGTCGAGCGCGCGGAAGTACGCCGAGCGAAACACCGTCGCGCTCGCGGACAAGTCACTCGGCAACGGGAAGCGCACGCCGGAAGCGAAGAGCAAAGCTTGCTGCAGACCGCCCGCGAGATCGGCGACCTGCGCGCCCGGCACCTGTGCCGCGAAGTTCGGGCGCTGGTGCAGGATGCCGAACGAATGCTCGAGGACGACGTCGCGCCCGACCTCGAACTCGGCAGAAATCCGCGGGTCTACGCCGACGACCGTGACGCCCTGGCCGCGGTACACGTCGGCGCGCACACCGGGCCGGACGCGAATCGTGCGCGTCGGCTGCAGCGCGGCTTCGACGTACGCGCCGACGACGCCTTCGGTGCGCTCCGGAAAGAGCGCCGAATAGTCCGGATAGCTCAGGTACGCGGGGTTCGTCTCGAGCCCGAAGCGATCCACGCGGCCGTCGACGCCGACGTAGACCGTCGCCGCGTCGGAGAGCACCGACTCGAGCTCGGCCCGTGCGCGGAGCGACTCGGAGTCGACCACGCTCGCGTTCTCGACGGCGCCCCCCGCGCGGTCGTAACCGCCGGTGACCGCGATCGAAAGCTCCGTGTTTGGCCCGAGCCGCCGCGTGTACCGCACGTCGACGCGGTGAAACTCCACCTCGCCGCCCGTGTTCTCGGCGTCGCTCGGCGGGCGAAACAAATCGTAGGCGCCGAACGCGAAGAGCTGGATCGCGTCGTCGTCGCCGAGCGCGAGGCGCGCCTGCGCGTGATAGTCCCAGTAGTCGAGCTCCGCATCGCTGAGCAGCGAAAGCACGAGGCCCGCGTACGAGTAGCGCCCGCCGACCCGCACGGCCCGGCGCGGTGCACCGCCTCGACCGCCTGCGCGGCCAACCCCGGTTGGGGGCCGGGCCGGCCCTTTATCAACATCTGCCGCGGCCGCGCAGAGGGAAAAGCAAGCGCCCGAGGGCCTCG
>QGUH01000954.1 GCA_003242355.1 Pseudomonadota bacterium | reverse complement strand
TGCCGACCTTCATCCCGGATCCCGACAAGCAGAACTATCAGCAGGAGATGAATTCGTGGATCGACCAGGTCCGCTCTCAGGGCGCCTGGGCGACCGTTCTCGTGCACGGCTTCACGGGTGACGGCAGCGCGTACAAGGCGTTCCCGCTCCAAGTCTTCGTCGATCACGTGAACTACGCCAAGTCGCATGGCGACGTATGGATCGACAGCGTCATCAACGTCGGCGCCTACTGGCTCGGGCAGCGCGCGTTCTCGCAAGCGATGGTCGCCACCGAGGGCGACAAGAAGACGTGGACCTGGAAATTGCCGAATCACTTCCCGCCGGGGAAGTACCTGCGCGTTACGGTCGACGGCGGCACGCTCGAGCAAGATGGGCTCGTGATCCCGTGGGACCCGAACGGGTATTACGAGATCGCGCTCGACAAGGGTTCCGTCACGCTGTCGCCGTGAATCGGTGATCGCCCGTGCCGCGCGGCCCCGCGAGCCGCGCGGTCCGGGCTAGGACGTTCGCGCGCAAGGCCCTTTCGCCGATGCGGTGCGCGGCGCTCGCGCGTCCGGACGTGCCGGCGGCGCGTCGATCGGCGCTCGTGCCGAGAGTGCGGGGCGTCGGCGATTGTTAAGGCACTTCCCCATAATCTTAGTTAGGCGGCGTTTCGGGATGCCGACTTGGGGGCTTGTGTGAAACGGCGCGTTTTCCGGCACTCCGGGGTTGCGAGGGCGAGCCGTGATCCGTGCAAGTTTTCATCGCGGGCGGTATCCGTGCGGTGCTCTTGGCGGCGCGCATCGCATATGCGAGGCTCTCGACCGAGATTTCGCCGCCGAAGAGGCATGCATTCGCGCCACGACTCCTTCGCAGTCATGAACCTGCACGCCGTCTCCCTACGCCCGCTCCGTGCTCCCTTCCTCTCGCTGTGGTTCGCTCTCCTCGGCTGTAGCGGCGGAGATCCGGACGGAACCGATCGGTGTGGTCCCGACGAGCTCGATTGCGGCGAGTGCGTCGATCCCGCGACGAGCCTCACGCACTGTGGGACGTGCGGCAACGCCTGTGACCCGGGAGAGAGCTGCGTCAGCGGGGTTTGCCAGTGTCTCCCTGGGTACACGCCCTGCGCCACCGGGTGCGCCAACCTGGCTGCCGATTCTCGGAACTGTGGTCAATGCGGCATGGGGTGCCCGGCGGGCTCCGTATGCTCGAACGGAAAGTGCTCCGCCTCGTGCGACCCAGGGCTCGAGCAGTGTGGCTCGAGCTGCGTGAGCTTGGCGACGGACCGCATGCACTGTGGGATGTGTTCCCTTGCGTGCGACGCGTTCGCCACGTGCGTGAACGGCAAATGCGAATGCATGGACGGACGCACGCCCTGCAACGGCGCCTGTGTCGACCTGATGCAAGACGCGTCGAACTGCGGCCTGTGCGGCAAGGCGTGCGCTCCAGGTGAGGTCTGCGTCGGCGGCCAGTGCCAGGCGGAGTCCCCCGGCGGCGACAGCGGAGGAAAGTCCGGCACGGGCGCTGGCGGCACGGGCGGAACGCCGGGCTCCGGCGGGCAAGGCATGGGCGGCCCGGATTCGACGGGCTCGGGCGGCAGTGGCGGCGCGCCTTCGGGGGGCGTGGGCGGCATGGCCAACACCGCTGGCATGGGCGGCACGAGCGGCTCGGCTGGAACCGATTCCGGAGGCGGTGGCAGCGGCGGCGGTGGCTCCTCGAGCTGCAACGCGACGGGCTTCCACGTGAAGGACGAGAAGCTGTACGACGTGAACTGCAACGAGTTCATCCTGCGCGGCGTGAACTACCCGTACGCGTGGTACTCGTCGCGCAACACGCAAGCGGACTTCGCGGCCATTGCCGCGACGGGGGCGAACGCGGTGCGCATCGTGCTCTCGACCGGCGCGCGCTGGACGCGAACCAGCGGCAACGAGCTCACCAACCTCATCGACTGGGCGAAGGCCGAAAAGCTGGTCTCGGTCGTCGAAGTGCACGACTCGACGGGGTACATGGAGCAGAGCGGCTCGGTGGAGCTGTCGAACGCGGTCGGTTACTGGACCTCTCCGGACATCGCCGGCGCGCTCAAAGGCCAAGAAGCGTTCGTTCTGTTGAACATCGCGAACGAGCCGCACGGAAACGACACGTCCGAGCTGCGGTGGAGCCCGGATCATCAGCAAGCGGTCCAGCAGCTTCGCAGCGCCGGGTTCACGCACACGCTGATCGTCGATGGTCCCAACTGGGGGCAGGATTGGGAGGACACCATGCGCAACGGCGGCGGCGTGCCGATCTGGGAGGCCGACCCGCTGAAGAACCTCGTGTTCTCCGTGCACATGTACGACGTGTACGGACAGAGCAGCAGGGTGAGCAGCTACTTTACGACCTTCCTCAGCAACTACGTGGCACCGCTCATCGTCGGCGAGTTCGC
>QGUH01000953.1 GCA_003242355.1 Pseudomonadota bacterium | reverse complement strand
CGGCGCTCGTTGGGCCCGGGCGTGGCGGGGGGGTGTCGGGGGGGTGCGTTCGCGCCGCGCGCGCGCCGGGGCGCGACTCGGGTGGCTGTTGCCCGCGCCGATGCTGGTCGTGGTGTTCGGCCTCGCGCTGTTCCCGCTCTTGCGGGCCGCGCACGACTCGCTCCATCTCTACGATTTGCGGCGGCCGTGGCTCGGACGCCCGTTCGTCGGCGGGCTGAACTACGAGGCGGTGCTCGCCTCGGATCGGTTCTGGGGCGCGCTCGGGCGCACCTTGGGATTCGTGGTCGTGAGCGTCGCGCTCGAGCTCGTTTTGGGGCTCGTGCTCGCGCTCGGGTTGCATCGCAGCTTCCGCGCGCGCGGCGCGGTGCGCACGCTCGCGCTCGTGCCGTGGGCCGTGCCCACCGTGGTCGCGGCCCTGACCTTTCGCTTCGCCTTCGAAGCGCAAGGGCCCGGCGCCGCGCTCGCCACGACCCTCGGGCTCGCGGAGCGCGGCCAAAACTGGTTCTCCGACGAGCGGCTCGCGTGGGTTCCCATCGTCCTCGCCGACGTCTGGAAGACCACGCCGTTCGTGGCGCTCTTGTTGCTCGCGGGTTTGCAGACGATCCCGAAGGAGCTCTACGAAGCCGCTGCCGTGGACGGCGCCGGGCCCTTGCAGCGCTTGCGCTCCGTGACGTTGCCCGGGCTCCGCTCGGTGATTCTGGTCGCCCTCGTTTTTCGCTCGCTCGACGCGTTTCGGGTCTTCGATTCGATCTACGTGCTCACGCAGGGCGGCCCGGGAGTCGCGACCGAGCCCATCGCGCTCTACACGTTCTCCGTTTTGCTCCAGTACCTCGACTTCGGTCGGGGCGCCGCGCTTTCGGTGCTGGTGTTCGTCGTGACGTTCGGCATGGCGCTGCTCTACGTGCGCCTGATCGGGCGAGGCAGCGAGGTGAGCGCGTGAACGGACGCTTCGGCTTGGTCGTGGCGCTCGCGCTCGCGGCGCTCCTCGCGTTGCCGCTCGCCTGGGTGGTGCTCGCCTCGCTCTCGCCCGAGCACGTGCTCTTCGGCAGCGGCGGGCTCGGGATTGGCGGCCTCTCTCTGGACCACTACGCGAGCCTGTTCGCGCGCCAGAACTTCTGGGTTCCGATTCGCAACTCGCTCGTCGTCGCTTCGGCGACGACGCTCTGTTGCCTCGTCATCGGCTCCGGAGCGGCGTACGCCCTCGCGCGCCTCGAGTTCCCCGGGCGCGGCGCCGTGCTGGGCGCCGTGCTCGCGGTCAGCATGTTCCCGCAGATCTCGATCGTGCAGCCGCTCTACGCTCTGCTGCGCAGCGTCGGGCTGATCGACACCTATCCCGGGCTCGTTCTGCCGTACCTCACGTTCGCGCTGCCGCTCACGGTGTGGTTGCTCGTCAGCTACTTCCGGCAGCTTCCGTCCGAGATCGAGCAGGCAGCGATGATCGACGGCGCGAGCCGAATGCGCGTCCTCGTGTCGATCGTGCTGCCGCTCTCCCTGCCCGGGATCGTCTCGAGCGGGATCGTCGCGTTCATCTACTGCTGGAACGAGTTCTTGTTCGCGCTCTCGTTCACCGTCGGTCCCGATCGTCAGACCGTGCCCGTGGCGGTGGCGTTCCTGCGCGGTCGACACCAGGTGCCGTGGGGCGAAGTGTTCGCCGCCACGGTCGTGGCCACCGCGCCGGTCGTGGCGCTCGTGCTCGCGTTCCAGCGGCGCATCGTCGAAGGCCTCGCCTCCGGCGCCGTCAAGAGTTGAGGCGCTCCCGGGCAGCTCGTCGCCGCGCGAAGGCTCGCTACATCCCGTCGGTGCCCGGTGCGGGCGGTGGCTCGGCGCCGGCGCCGCCGGGCTCGGTGCCCTCGGGGATCCGCTGCGGCTCCGTCTCCGAGCCGGGCTCGGTTCCCTGCTGCTCCGGCGCCTGTTGCTGCTCTTGCTCGGGGGATGGCTGCTCTTCACCGCGCACTGGCTCGCGTTCCTGGCTCGGCGGCTCCTGCATGCCGGGGAGCTGTTCCTGCTCGCCTCCAGGCCCGCCTCTGCCGCGCTCACAGCCCGCGAGCGCCAGAGCGACCATGCCTCCACAACAGAACATCGCGATGTTCTTGAAACGCGTCATGATGCCTCCCGTTTCCCGTTCGTGTTGAGCCGCGCGGGCCCGTATCGCGGGTCGCCCTCGGCTACGGAATGGGACTGCACTTGGCGGGCCAACCCGCCGTCGCTCACGGGCTCACGGTGGCGCGTCGCGCCTCGTGGCGAGGGCGTCGCTGTGCAGGCTTCGACCGGGTCGTGCGCGAGCCGTTGCGTTCCGATGCGCGCAGACGCCGAGAGCGACGAGCTGCTACCCGCGCGGTGCGCGGACGCCTCGGCGTGACGGCGATGGGAGCGCCGCGTGCGCTCGGGGCATGCCGCTCCTTCGA
>QGUH01000952.1 GCA_003242355.1 Pseudomonadota bacterium | reverse complement strand
TCTAGTATCTTGTGTTTTTTTTTAAAGAACAAGAGGGATACGATATCTAGTATGGTGCCAATGGGCCGGGAAATTGTAAAAGGGGTCTCGGTCACGGCGCCGATACACGACGAGCACGCGTCCGACGATTTGCGCGACATGTGCGCCGGTCTGCTCCTCGATGGCCCGTGCGACCTCCTCGGGGGTTTCCTCCGCGTCCCGCGCGACCTTGATCTTGATGAGCTCGTGGGCGACGAGGGCCTGTTCGATGGCGTCGAACACCGAGGGCCGAAGCCCACTTTTCCCGATTTGCACGACCGGTTTCTGGCCGTGGGCCAGTGCACGGAGATAGCGGCGCTGCTTGCCGGTGAGCGGCCTTCGGCCCGTTGCGGTCATCCTCGCCCGTTTATCACGCTTGCAGTCCGGTAGGTGCGGCTGCAAAGCTTCGGTCGAAGCCACCCGTCCCTCGCCGCCCGTTCGATGCTCGACCCTCGCGCGCGCCTCTTCCTCATCCTCGCCGGCGTGTTCAGCACGTGCCTGATCGTCGGAGACATCATCGGCGGCAAGCTGATCCAGGCGCATTTGTTCGGGCACCCGTTCACGCTCACGGTCGGGATGATCCCGTTTCCCGTGACGTTCCTACTCACGGATCTCTTGAACGAGTTCTACGGCAAGCGCGCCGCCCGCTTCGTTACCCTGCTCGGCTTCGGCCTCGCGCTGCTCGCCTATGCCTTCATCTACATCGCCGGCGCGATCCCAATCGCACCGATCGCGCTCGAGCCCGGCTGGCAGGGCGTGACCGACCAAGCGTTCCAGAACGTGTTTTTGAGCTCGCAGCGCATGATCGCCGCCTCGCTGACGGCGTATCTGGTGGCGCAGTTCGTGGACATCGGCGTGTTCCAGATCTTGAAGCGCGCGACGCAAAATAGGCTGCTGTGGCTGCGCGCTACGGGCTCGACCGCGATTTCTCAGCTCATCGACACGATCGTCATCAATTTGGTGGCGTGGACGGGCCTGCTCGGGGCGGGCCAAATCCTGAACATCGTGATTTCCTCGTACACGCTCAAGATCGTGATTGCGGTCGGGCTCACGCCGTTCGTCTATCTCGCGCATGCGCTCGTTCAGCGCGGGCTCCGCATCGAGCCCGTCGTGCTCGACGCGCACGGGGAACCCGCGCCCCAGCCCCTGATCGGGCAAAGCTGAATGCTCGCTCTCGGCGTCGATCCCGGCACGCTGCACCTCGGTTGGGGGCTCGTGCGCCGCGAGGGCAACCGCCTTCGGCACGTGGCGCACGGCGTCGTGCACCTTCCGCGCGGCGAGCCGTTGCAGAAGCGGCTCGCCGGAATCGCCGAGGCGCTCGCCGACGTGCTCGACGCGCATCGACCGGAGGTGTCCGCGGTGGAGACCCTCTTCTTCCACAAGGACGCCCAGGCCGCGGCCAAGCTCGGGCACGCCCGCGGCGTCGTGCTCCTCTGCCTCGCGCGCGCCGGCCTCGACGTGGCCGAGTACTCGCCGGCGCGCGTCAAACGGGCGATCGCCGGGCACGGTCGGGCCGACAAGCGCCAGATGAGCCTCATGGTTCGCGCGCTGCTCGGCCTCGCCGAGCCGCCTCCGAGTGATGCTGCCGATGCGCTCGCGTTGGCGATCACGTGTCTGCGCGCCGGGCCGCTCATGGCGCGGCTCGAGCCAGCGGCGCGCGGGCTCCCGCCGCGGCTCGCCGAGGCGCTCGCGGCGCGGGGGAGGAAAGGTCGCATCTCTGGGCGAGGGGCCGGTCGGTAGGGCCGAGCTCCGCGGAACCCGGGTCGGTGCTGGCGCGCGGCCGGCTCTTCCCGTAGGCATACGGCGAAAGATCGAGGGGCGCGCGAATTCTCCGGGCGTCTCCTCCGTCTGAATCGCAAGGAACGAAAAGCTCGCTCATGACACGTCGCCGCTTCGTTTGGTCCGTGGTCGTCGCCGCTTTCGCCCTCGGAGTTTCCGCTCCGGTGGTGGCACAAGCACCCGCTGCGCCGGCGGAAGCCGCGACCGACTCGAGCGAGCCCACGGCCGAGCAAATCGCGGACCGGGTGCAGGCGTTCTACGACCGCACCAAGACGTTCAAGGCCAACTTTCGCCAGCGCTACACGGTCGCTGCCTACAGCAAGACGAAGGACAGCACCGGCTCCGTGGTGTTCGAGAAGCCCGGCAAGATGAGCTGGCGCTACACGAACAACGGCAACCGCGTGGTCTCGAACGGCAAGACCATCAAGATCTACGAGCGCGACAACAAGCAGATGTACGAGCAGCCGCTCGAGAAGAGCCAGTATCCGGGCGCGCTCGCGTTCCTCACCGGCACCGGCAAGCTGAAGGATTCGTTCAAGCTCACCAAGCTCGACGCCAAGCAGATGCGCGTCGAGGGCGGGTACGTGCTGCTCGGCGAGCCCAAGGAA
>QGUH01000951.1 GCA_003242355.1 Pseudomonadota bacterium | reverse complement strand
CATCTTGACTCCGGAGAGCCGATTCCCCGACGAGGGGATTGAGACGATCTTCTGTCCACCATCCCTGGATCCTCACCGATCCACTCCGGAGAGCCGATTCCCCGACGAGGGGATTGAGACTTCACGATCGAGCCGTCCTGCTGCCCGATCTCGACCTCGTCTCCGGAGAGCCGATTCCCCGACGAGGGGATTGAGCCTGGATTTCGCTCCATCACGGCGCGACAGGAGAGTTGTCCCTCGTCGTCGCGCGACGTTTGGGCTTGAAAAAAAAAGGCTCGGCGTGACCATCCGTGGGAGTTGCGACACAACCATGGAAGGGGTCACGCCGAGCACCTGGAAGGTGCGCCGACCGGACGTCGGAAGCAAGAGGGCTGAGGGGTGGGAGTGGCAGGCGTTGAAGCGCCGGGTTCGCCGAGCAAGTGCCCGCGCGCTGCGCCAGGGAAGGACAGATCCGAGCCTGTCAGGCGTAGGCGGGCTCGCGGCGTTCAATGCGTTCGTCCAGGCCGAGGGACTCGGCCGAGTGCTGCGTGCGCGGTTCGGCCACCTGAAGAAGGGGCGCGGAGTGGTCTACCCGATGCACACGCAGATGCAGCTTCTCGTGGACGCAGCCGTCGTTGGCGCGAAGCGCATCTTCGACTTCGAGTGGTTGGCGGGCGATCCGCTCTTCGCGCATCTCGCCGGAGGCGCGGTGCCGAGCATCGACGTGCTCTACGACGACCTACGTCGCTTCGGGCCGGCGGAGCTCGAAGACCTCGAGGCGCTCGTTGCGGAGCAGGGGCTCAAGCCTGTGCGCGAGAAGAAGTGGAAAGAGCTGACCGTCGATGTCGACACGACGGTCATGCCGCTGTTCGGCGACCAAGAAGGCGCGTTGCCCGGCCCTAACCCCCGCTACCACGGACGGCCCAGCTACCATCCGATTCTGGCGCGCATCGCTGAAACCAACACTGTGCTCGGTGCGCGACTGCGCTTCGGGGATACCTGTCTCGGCCAAAACGAGGCCAAGGACATCAAGCAGTGGATCGGGCGTGTTCACGATGCAGCACCTGACGCGATCGTCACCGTCCGTATCGATGCGGGAGGCGACTGCACGGCGCTTCTAAACGCAATTGATGAGAGCAAGGCCTACTTCGTCGTGAAGGCGAGGCTGACGCCGAACCTCGTCAGAGCGGTCTGGGAGACGACGTCCTGGAAGACCGTCGAGAAGGACGCCTGCAACCGACCGACACGGCAGGTCGCGGAGATCCCGTTCGAACGCGAGGACTGGCCCCCCGGCAGATATCGCGTCATCGCTGTCCGAACGAACGAGCGCGACACCGGCAAGCAGGTCCAGCTTTGGTCGGACCTGGACTACTCCGTGCACGTTTACATCACGAACGATCGCGCCCGCGGCATCGACGAGCTCGCGCGCCTCTACGACGACCGTGCCGGCGTCGAGCCGCTCATCGCCGAGCTCAAGAACAACTTCGGCATCGGTAAGGTCTCGACGTGGGCCTTCGACGCGAACGCAGCCGCGTTCCTCATCAAGCTCCTCGCGTACAACCTGTTGCGTCGGTGGGTCGCCGCCAAAGTCGCGCCGGCCGCGCGATGGCGGGCGAGCTGGATCCGTCGCGCCTGTATCTGCATTCCCGCCCGTCTCCTCCGATCGGGCGGTCGCTGGGAGCTGCGCCTGGCTCCTCGCCCCATGCTGAACTGAGTGCCGCGCCAGTCTGATCGCTGCTGGGGGAAAGGGGGACGTGTGCCCGCAGCGCGGCCGACTGATGCCCTCTCAGCCTCTCCGGCCAACGAAACTGGGGCCACCAGCGCCCGGCGGCGGTCAGCCCGCCACCCGAGCGAAATCGAGGCTGAGGACTGAGGACTGAGGACTGAGGACTGACTGGAGGGGTGCCGCAGAACGCGACGGTTGCTGAATCGCGCGGCGGAAGGGCTCGACCGACTTTCGACGGATCGCTTTTGCGCTAAGCTCGCGACCCCGCATGGACCGCCTCCTCGCACGCCTCGAGCGGTCGCTCGGTCGCTTCGCCATCGAGCGTCTTCCCACCTTCATCGTCGGCGGGATGGCGCTCGTGTTCTTCCTGTCGCTCTCGAAGCCCGAGCTCATCAATCGGCTGACGCTCGACCCGTCTCGCGCGCTCCAGGAGCCGTGGCGGTTCGTGACGTACCTCTTCCTTCCGAACTCGAGCTCGCTGATCTGGGTCGTCTTCGCGCTCTACTGGACGTGGCTCATCGGGACCCACCTCGAGCAGGAGTGGGGAGCCTTCAAGCTCAACGTCTACTACTTCCTCGGTGCGCTCGGGACGACGGCGGCCGCGTGGATCGCCGGAGAGCCTCAGGGAAACTTCTGGCTGAACACGTCGCTCTTCTTCGCGTTCGCGACGATCTTCCCGAACTACCAGATCTACCTCTTC
>QGUH01000084.1 GCA_003242355.1 Pseudomonadota bacterium | reverse complement strand
GGGAACTTTCTGGATCGGTTTGCTTTCGCTCTCGGCTCCGGCGACCGCTCAGAGCAGCGCCGACGACCTTGCGCGCCGCCACTTCGAGTCCGGCGTCGCATACCTCGAGGAGAGCGATTACGAGAACGCGCTCAAAGCGTTCGAGAAATCCTACGAGCTGTCCCGGCGCCCCGAGATTCTGCTCAACATCGCCGTGGTGCACGAGCGGCTTGGAACCCCCTCGGCGGCCATCGCCGCTCTGCGGCAGTACCTCACCGAGGCTCCCGAAGGCGAGCACGTCGAGACCGTTCGGCGACGCATCGAGAACCTCGAAAAGCGCCAGGCGAGCGCTCCGAGCAGCGCGACCCCCGCGCCGGCGGCCTCCTCCACGCCACCCCAGGAGGCGCCTGCACCTGCGCCGCCCGCCTCGGCCCAAGGAGCACCTACCGCTGCGCCGACTCCAGCGAAGAACGCGCCCGCGGAGGCAGCGTCCTCCGGGCGCAACCGATCCCCGGCGTTCATTGCGCTCGGAATCGGCGCGGCCGCCACGGCAGGCGCCGTGATCACCGGAATCGTCGCCCAGCGCGAATACGACGAGAAGAAAGACACGTGCCGGCCCTGTTCCGAGTCGGATCTCGCGCTCGGCAAGGGGATGGCGCTCGCCAACACGGTCTTGTTGGGGGTGGCCGTGGCGGCCGTGGGCGTCGGGGTCACGCTCTACCTGAGCGACACTCCGGACGAGCCCGTCGCTCGCTCCGTCGACCTCGGCGTCGCCGTTCTGCCCGCAGGGGCGGCGATGAGCGGAAGGGTGCGGTTCTGATGACGCGGCGAAGGGGCTCGTGCCGTGGCTTCGAGCGGCCGTTCCTGGTCGCGTTATTCGTGGCGCTGCCGTCGTGCGCCTTCTTGCTCGATTTCGACGAGCTCAAGGAGGGCGGCGCTGCCGGGGGCGCTTCCGGCACCGGCGGCGTCGCGGAAAGCGGCGCGGGAGGAGCCCTCGACGCCGAAGGCGGCGGACCCGATTCGGACGCAGGGGAGGCTGGTGGTCTCGGGCACGGGGGATCCGACGCGGGAGCAGCCGGATCGGCAGGCGCGGCCGGCTCGGCATGTGCCCTGGACTGCGACGACTCGGATCCGTGTACGGAAGACCGCTGCGTGCTGACCGACGACGGTCCCGAGTGCGAGCGCACACCCCTCGCGGGCCTCGTCCCGGACGGGCTCGACGCGACGCTCGAAGCCGGGCGGATCCCGCAGGTTACGGTGGCCGCGGGTCCCGACGCCTTCTATCTCTCCGCGTTCGACGTTGCGGCCGACGACGGTCCCGAGGTGACCTTCTATCGCGTCGGGACTCAGGGCGACGCGGTCGAAGCGGTGCGCCGCATCACCGAGATCACGGACACCACCCTGGCGGGTGATCCCGTGAGCGCGGCGGCGCTCGTGGTCGACACCGCTCAGGGCCTGCGGATTCACGCGTACCTCGGCTTGTTGCGCGAAGTCGGGAGCAAGGCGCGCCCCTGGCGCTTCGTCTTCGACGGGAGCTTCGACGTGGTCGCGCGCGCGCCCATCGGCGACAGCTTCTTGGTGAGCCCGCTCGGGGAGCACCGACCCGACGCCGCGAAGGTTGGCGGCGCCATTTGGGGCGCCTGGGTTCGGGAAGACGGGACGATCGGCCTGCACAGCGGCGGGCGAGAGGCGCCGGATTTCACTTTGGGGAGCACGGACACGCCCGCGGCCGTGCTCAGCTTGATCTCCGGGCTCGACGTTGCCTTGGGAACCCCGGAGGTTCCGGCCGTCCTCTACGCGTCGCACGGGAACGGTGTGTTCGCCTGGACGGAGGCGGGTGGAGCCACGGCGTTGACCGAGTGCTCCCCGGATCCCGGCCTGTATTCGAGAACCTTCGCGGTCCGAACCAGCGTCGATGGAGCGTGGCTCGGAGGCTGGACCAAGCTGACTTCGGCGTCACTTGCGTCCGAGCTGCGGGCCATCGCCTGCACCAACACGCAGGCTGGGTGCCTCGCTCTGGGGGAGAGCTGCGAAGCGGGGAGCTCGTTGCCCTTCGTGCGCAATCCCGCGTTCGCTGAGGTCGACCTGCCGGGAGACGCGGCGGGGATCCGCTATCACGTGTGGGTGTTGCCCTGGCTCGACGCCGGCGGCATGGCTCGCCTCGGTGCGCAGCTGATGCGCGTCGACTTCGGCGAGGCCCCGGGCACCTCGGAGGTGGTGTTCACGCCCATTCCCGAGCCCAACGGCGGCGCCGCGGGCGACGATTCCGAATGGCTACCGCTCGTGCTTTCCGAGATGCAGACGAGCTCGGAAATCGACTTCCGGGGCCCGGACCTGGCGGCGACGGCCATCGTTGCTCCCGACAAGGCGCTCATCGCGTGGGTCGAGCCGGGGAACCCCGAGGCCACCGCGGACGCGCTTCGGGTGCGCCGCTTCCACATGTGCCTGCCCGAATGACGGGTCTCGGGGGGCAGCGGACCCCGTCGCGTGAGGGCGCGCGGCCCCAGAGGACGGCGCCGAACGCGAGCATCACAGCGGACTCCCGTCGCATGAGGGCGCGCGCCTACGCCGCGGCGTGAAAAAATTCGCCCGAAGGGGCCGCTGGGCCGCGCCGAGGTCTTGACGGGCCGGGCTGGTTCCGTCATAAGAGCCGGCCCCTGGCCCCAGGCGCGCGCTGAACGCCGCCGAAGAGGCCCACCTCGCGAGGCGATCATGTCGAAGATGAAGACGAACCGCGCCGCGGCCAAGCGCTTTCGCGTGACCGGCGGTGGTCACATTCGCCGCCCCAAAGGGGGGGCTCAGCACAACTTCATCGGTAAGTCCCGCAAGCGGCGGCGCCGCCTCCGCGACAACGACATCGTGGCGGCGGGCGTGGAGCGCCGCATCAAGATTCTGCTGCCGTACGGCTGACATTCCGCAGGAGATTCCATGTCGCGCGTCAAGAGAGGTCCGTATCCGCGTCGCCGGCACAAGCGTGTGCTCGCCCAGGTGGAGGGGTTCTGGGGTGGTCGCAAGAACCATTACCGCCAGGCGATGCATGTTCTCTGGAAGTCGTGGCAGTACGCGTACGTCGGGCGCAAGCTCCGCAAGCGCGACATGCGCCGCCTCTGGATTACGCGCATCAACGCTGCCTGCCGCCAGAACGGCACCACCTACTCGAAGCTCATCGCGTCGCTGAAGCGCGCGGGCGTGGAGCTCGACCGCAAGGTGCTCGCGGACATGGCGGTGGCGGATTCCGCGGCGTTCCAGCAGCTCACTCAGCTCGCGGCGCGCGCTGGTTGAGCTTCAGCCCCCGAGCGGACGATCCTTCCCTGGCTCCACGGTCGCACGACGGCACAAGGTGTGCCGTTTGCGTCCGGGGGCCGCAACGCTTGCGCACCCGGTCGGCAGGCCCGCCAGTGGGAGAGCCTGCCGGCCCCTTGACTCTGCACGGACGCGACCGAAGGTAAAGATGTCGTGGGCATCCCGCGCGTCGCGATACGAGACGGGGCGACGCGAATGGATGCCACACGTCAATTTGGGCCCTGAGCCTAACTCCCAGGAACAATCGGGCCGTTTACTGGTTACGAACCGAATGCAGGCCCGAGCTCGAGCATTGTATTCGCGCCGACTCGAGTCCGAATCCGTTCCCGTCCGAATCCATGGGCCCTCGCGGCCCGTATCCATTCGCAGAACCCCTCTATCATGACCGCTCGCTCCACCTCCGCCAGCAACATTTCGCGTCGCTCGTCGACGAAGCTGGGCTCGTCCTCGTCCCTCGCGAAGAGGATTCCGTCAACCGCAGTCCAATCGCAGGGAAAGGCACGAAAATTGCTCGAGAACGCTCCGGAGGTCGACAGCGTGTCCGAGGCCAACTCCGCAACCGGTGGAAAGGACAAGCGCTCCTCAGGAGGCGCGAAAGCATCCGCTCGTGGTTCGAGCTCCACTCGTCAAAAGCCCGCCATCGACCCGGTGGTCGAGCCGGACGAGGCCGCCGACGATCTCGTCGAGTCTTCGGTCGGGATTCGCGTGGGTCCCGCGTCCGAGCCCGCGCCCAGCGACGATTCGTTCGACTCCGAGCTGTCCGGGGCTGGGGAATCGTCCGGTGGGGACGTCGATAGTGCTACCGACTCGATGCTGTCTCGGTACTTCCGGGACATGGCGACCCACCAGGTGATGGGTCCCGACGAGGAGCTCCAGGCAGCTCAGTCGGTCGAGCAGGCCGAAGTGGCGTTCTGGACCGCCCTGCTCGCCTACGTTCCCGTTGCGGAACTGATTCTCGATCAGCTCGAGCAAGACGTCTCCTCCATGAACCCGCCGGAGGAGCGGCCCGAGATGCCGCAGATTCCGGAGCTTCGCCGGTTGGCGAAGCTGTATCGGCGCCAGCGCTCGAAGTTCCACGCCGATCAGCAGCGGCAGTGGACGGAGCTTTCGGAGTCGCTCGCGCGTGCGATTCGCCTGCCCGATTCGGACCGAATCTGGATGGCGAATGCGTTCCGCATCGCGCGCGAGGGCACAGAGCGCCCGGACGACGAGGAGACTCCGTCGACGCGCGCCACGGTGGCCGACACCGCGGGATACCGCCGCTACCTCGAGCGCCTGAAGCAGGCCGACTGGGCGCAACGCCAGGCGAAGAACCGCTTCGTGAAGGCGAACCTGCGCCTCGTGGTCAGCATCGCGCGCCGCTATAACCGGGGCCGCCTCCCGCTGATCGATCTCATCCAGGAAGGCAACATCGGCCTGATGAAGGCGGTCGAGCGCTTCGACCACACGCGTGGGTACCGGTTCTCGACCTACGCTTCGTGGTGGATCCGTCACGCGATCAGCCGTGCGCTGGCCGACAAGGGTCGCGCGGTGCGCATCCCGGTGCACATGTTGGACACCTACAATCGCGTGTCGCGCGCCACGCAGACCATCATCGCCCGTACGGGCCGCGAGCCGACGATCGAGGAGCTGGAGAAGGAAACCGGTGTTCCTCGCGACAAGCTCGACAAGGTGAAGGACCTGTACGCCGACACCCCGTTCTCGCTGGATCGTCCGGTGGGCGACGAGGATGGGCGCCGCTTCATCGACTTCTTGGTCGAGGAGAACGCGCTTTCGCCGTACGACCGCCTCGCGAACCAGAAGTGGGCCGAGGAGGTGCAGCGGCTGCTCGGCACGCTGACGCCGATCGAGTCGCGCATCATCCGTTGGCGCTTCGGTCTCGACAACGAGGACGAGCTGACGCTCAAGGAGATTGGCGACAAGTACAATCTCTCGCGCGAGCGCATCCGGCAGCTGCAAGAGCAGGCAATCGGCAAGATCCGCAAACAAATGCGCGACTTCTGAGCTCCGGTTCGTCGCGAGCTCTCGGATGGGGCCTCCTCGTTGGGGGAGGCCTTTCGCGCGCGGTTGCGGCGCGGCAGCGGCGTCATGAGTTGCCCTGACGCGAGTCGACCGGGAGCGACGCAGCGCGGCTACGCATGGCGTCCGCCGCATGGCCGTCTGAGTGCGCGAAGCCGATCGGGGGAGATGCGCGTCAGTCGCAGTGCGCCGCCCCACGTTGGCGGCGCGCCTGTCCGCGTCGCCAAGCGACCGGCAGGAGTGTGCATGAGGGCGAAGCGGCTGCTCGCGTCAGCGGTGTGTCGTCCGAGTCGCCAAAGGCGGCCGGCGGAGGTGTGAGCGAGGGCGAAGCGGCTGCTCGCGTCAGCGGTGTGTCGTCCGAGTCGCCGAAGGCGGCCGGGAGGGGTGTGGTGAGGGGCGAAGCAGCGCGAAACGCGCTCTTCGCGCGCAAACGGTGGCGCATCGCGCTCGACTCGAGTCAGCGCAGTTTCCAGGCTCGGACCGTAGACGTCGCGGAGAAGGCGTCTTCCGATATCGTGATCACCGGCGTGCTCGTCCGTGGTCGTGCCCCACGATTGGGTTCTCGAAGGGCGCCGATCAGTTCGACGGATCGGCGCCTTGCCTGGTTTCGTCGCGACCCTTGCTCACACGGGCACCGTGCTCGGTGCTGTCTCCCCACGTCTCCGCGCGCTCCTGACCGTTGTTTGCTCCTCGCTGAACAGCGGGGCCTGCAATCAGGACCGTTTTGGCTATCTGCAGCTCGATACGCGCCGTGATGTGTACGCGGTGCACCAGAGCTGGTAAGTCGGCGGCCGACCGGTCGGTCATCGTGCTCGGCTACGAAACGATCGGCGCTGCAATGCGCTAGTCGAGGGGGGAAGGTGCCGTTGGGGAAGGGGCAACGCTACGGAACCAGCTGGTTTTTCGCCGATTCGGAAAGAGTTGGCGAGTAAGCATTTACATTTCGGGTCCGTGGGCGCATAAGGGCGCGCGTCCGAACGAGAACCCTCCCTCCGCGCGCACGGAACGGTCATCGGTGGGCGCGAGCAGCGAGTCGCTGCGTCTGCGCGAGATCCGTGATCGCGTTCGCGTACGCGTGAGTCCAAGCGTGCGCCCTGACGGCTCCTTCCATCCTTCCTCCACCCGCGTCACACGCGGACGGGGGTTCGGTTTTCAGTGCGCGGGAGCGCGGGGATTTTTGGAAGAGTGTGGTATCGCGTTCGGCGCCGGAAGCACCGCACGGCCGGCACTCGGGGTTCGACCCAAGGTCCGTCCCGGACTCCTCCCCACCGCTCCTCAACCATGAAGCTCTTCGTCTTCCCGCGCTGGGCCAACAAGACACGCTCCCTGGCTGGTTTGCTCCTCGGTGCGACGCCGCTCTACGTGGTCGGCCTCGTCTGGTACGGAGCTTCACCGAAAACGACGGACGTGGGCTACATGCCCGAACAGCCCGTCCCTTACAGCCACGCGTTGCACGTCGGCCAGTTGGGGCTCGACTGCCGATACTGTCACAACACCGTCGAAGAGGCGGCGGTCGCGGCGATTCCGGCCACGGCGACGTGCATGAACTGCCACGACAAGGTGCACACCGAGAGTCCGCTGCTCGCTCCGGTGCGTGAGAGCCATGCGACGGGCCAGCCCGTCGCGTGGACCAAAGTGCACGACTTGCCCGACTACGTGTACTTCAACCACAGCGCGCACGTCACTCGCGGCGTGGGCTGCGTCTCGTGCCACGGGCGCGTCGACCAGATGGAAGAGGTGTACCAACACGAGCCGCTCAGCATGAGCTGGTGTCTCGAGTGTCACCGCAATCCGGAACGGCACCTCCGTCCTCCGGCGGAGGTCACGAACATGACGTGGACTCCGCCGGGCGATCCGGTCGCCTACGGCAAGACGTTGCGTGAGACGAACAACATCAATCCTCCGACGGATTGCTCGACATGTCATCGCTGAAGAAGTTCAAGCCGCTCTACTGGCGCAGTCTGGCCGAGCTCGAGAACACTCCTGAGTTCCGCGAGTTCGTCGAGCGCGAGTTCCCGACGCCTCTCGAGCACCTTCCGCCGAACTCCCCGGAACGCCGTCGCTTCCTGCAGATCATGGGCGCTTCCTTCGCGCTGGCGGGAGCGGCGGGGTGCTGGCCCGAGGACAAGCTCGTTCCCCTCACGCGTCGCCCCGAAGGCGTGACTCCCGGTGTGCCGCGCAAGTTCGCGACGGCGATGGACGTCGGGGGCCTCACCGTCGGCTTGCACGTGACGAGCTACGACGGTCGCCCGATCAAGGTGGACGGCAATCCGAACCACCCCGACAGCCTCGGGGCGTGCGGTCCCATCCACCAGGCGAGCGTTCTCTCCCTGTACGACCCGGACCGCAGCGATACGGTGCGCAAGAACGGCAAGCCGACGTCGCGCGCCGAGTTCGACAAGTTCGCGAGGGAGCACTTCGCCGCGCTTCGCGCGCGCGGCGGCGCGGGCCTGCACGTGCTCGCCGAGCGGAGCTCGTCGCCGACGCTCGCCTTGATGGCGCTGCGTTTCCGCCAGGCGTTCCCGCAGGCGAAGTGGACCACCTACGAGCCGGGCTACGCTCCGGGGCCGCACGCCGGCAGCGTGCTCGCGTTCGGCGCGCCCCACCGTACGCTTTACGACTTCGCCAAGGCGAAGGTGATTCTGTCGCTCGACGCGGACTTCGTCTCGCCGATGTTCCCGAGCGGGCTCGCCAACGCGCGCGGCTGGTCGAAGGGGCGTGTGGCCGAGGGCGAGATGAATCGCACGTACGTCGTGGAGCCGACGTACTCGCTCATCGGCGCGCAGGCGGATCACCGGCTCGCGGTCTCTCCCCGGCACGTCAAGGCGATCGCCGCGGCGCTCGACGCCGAGATCAGCGCGAAGGCGCGCCCCTTGCCGGAGCTCGGGCCCGCACAGGCGCGCCCCGACGCTGCGGTGCTCAAGGATCCCGCGGTCGCCAAGTTCGTCTCGGCCGTCGCGAAGGATCTGCTCGCCAACATCGGGCGCGGGATCGTCGTCGTGGGGCCGGAGCAGCCCGCCGAGGTGCATGCCCTCGCCCATCGGCTGAACGCGCTGCTCGGCAACGTCGGCTCGACGGTCTTCTACACGGCGGGGGTCGAGGATCAGCCGGTGGACGACGTGACCGCGCTCAAGGCCCTCGTCGCCGAAATGCCGTCGCTCGATACGCTGCTCATCCTCGGCGGCAATCCGGCGTTCACCGCGCCGGCGGACGTTCCGTTCGCGGAGGCGCTCGCCAAGGTCAAGACGAGCATCCATCTCAGTCTGTACGACGACGAGACGTCCGCGCGCGCGACGTGGCACGTGCCCGCCGCGCACTACCTCGAGAGCTGGGGTGATGCGCGGGCGTGGGACGGCACGGTCAGCATCGTGCAGCCGTTGATTGCGCCCCTGTACGACGGGCGCACCGCGATCGAGTTGCTCGACTTCATTCTCGGCAACGATCGCCCCGACGGCCGCGCGCTCGTTCAGCACACGCACGCCACGCTGCTCGACGGGGAGCGCGCCCTGCGCAAGGCGCTCCACGACGGCGTCGTGGCGGGCAGCGCGCTCCCGCGCGTGACCCCCGAGTTGCGTCCGCTGCCGGCGCTGAAGTTCAGCGAGGCGGAGCTCGGCGGAGCGGCGACGCAGAACGGCTCGTTCGAGCTTTTGATCGGCCTCGACCCGAAGGTGCACGACGGTCGCTACGCGAACAACGGCTGGCTCCAGGAGCTGCCGGGCACGTTCACCAAGCTGTGCTGGGACAACGCGGTCACCATGCCGATGGCCGTGGCCGAGCAGCTCGGTCTCAAGGACGGCCACCTGGTGGACCTCGAGGTCGGCGGTGCTTCGATTCGGCTGCGGGCGCTGGTGGTGCCGGGCCAGGCGCCGGGCTGCCTCGAGGTGACGCTCGGCTACGGCCGCACGCGCGCGGGCCGTGTCGGCGGGTCCGACACCGGAGGCAATGCGCCCGTCCGTGGGGACGCGTAGCGCCGCTGGGATAGCGGGCAGGGGTTT
>QGUH01000083.1 GCA_003242355.1 Pseudomonadota bacterium | reverse complement strand
CTGGAAGACGCGCGCGCCACGCTGCTCGACGTGCTCGCCGACGGTCTCGAAATCATCGCCCGCTTCCGCGAGCGGTCGCGCCGAACGGCGGCTCCGCCCGAGCCCTATCCGGAGCTCGATTCGGGCGACTTCCTCGCCGACTTCCTCCAGCTCCATCTGCAGTATCTCAATCGCCTGGCGGGGCTCGGTTCGAGCTACTCCATCGTGGCGAGCCGGGTGCTCGAGCGCGTTTACGATCGCTTCGTGGGCCGCACGGTCGTCGAGCCCACGACGCGGGTCACGGTGAGCGGTGTCGCGGGCGAGCGCCGCCGCGTGCGCGTCTCGGCCCACAATCTCGCGCCCTGCCCCGTGCGCTTCCGCGTCGCGGCGCAGGGCGAGCACGCCGCCCTCGTCACGCCCGCGCGCTCGGCGCCCCTCGGGCTCGGGGCGGGCCAGCGCGCGGAGCTCGACGTGTTCGTGTGCTTCGACGAGCGTTTGGCGGAGCACGTCTCGTCGCGGGTTCTTCTCGAAAGCGACGTCGCGGACGTCGCGCTGAGCCCGTGTGACCTCGTTCTGGTGAGGGTGCCGACGTGATGCCCGTCGAAGGGGAGGACTTCGAGGCGCTGCGCACGCTCGCCGAGCTACGGCGCGGGATCCTTCGCTATCCCATGGCCGTACAGGCGGCGTTCTCGGCGCTGGTGCGCGAGGGCCGCGCGTTCGCCGAGACGCCCGAGGGAGCGGAGTGGAAGCGCCGTCTCGTCGCGGCGAAGAGCACCGGCCGCGCCCGAATGGTGTGGGACGTGATCAGCCTCGGGGCGTTCGGCGAACGCGCATCGGGGCCATTGCCCACGGTGTTCCTCGATGCGCTGTGCGAAGCCTTGCGTCGCCCGCGCCTCGAGCACTTGCTCGCTCGATTGGTGGATGGACGGTGAGCCCACGCTCAGGCGCCGGCAGCTGTGCCGACGAGAGCCGCGCTTTTCGGATCGCGATCCGTTCGTGTACGCGCTGCTCGGCGTGATCGCGTATGGCCGGCGCGTCGAACGCGTTCTGCGCACGCTGCCCGCGGCGCCCGAGGCGCCGTCGTTGGGCGCCGACCGCTCCATCGACGTCGCGCTCGGCGTCATCGCGCTGCTCGGACGCGCGCGGCGGATTCTCGAGCGCTGGGCCGGCGAGGCGGAGCCGGAGCCCGACACGGCTCGGGCGCATTCCGCGTCGCAAGCCCCGCGCTCCGAAGGGCTATTGCGATGATCCCGGAAGCGAGGTCGCGGGCGCCGCGAGGGCAGCGAACGCCGTGAGATCGGAGACCGGATTTTTGCGATGATCGCGGAAACCAGGTTGCAAGCGTCGCTCGATCGGCTGCTCCGCGTGCGGGGGCCCGGCCTGAGCTTCGACGCGGCGACGCCTCACAAGGAGTGGCTCCACTTCGCGGTGCACGGCCCGGAGGTCGATGCAGTGGTCAACTTCAGCGTCGTGACCCGCGATCCGACGAGCGCGCGGGATCGCGACGCGGCGCGCGTCGGGCGCCTCGCCGTGCTCGTGCACACGGATCGCTGGCAGGGCAACATCGAGCGCTGCGCCGACACGGCGCTCGCCGTGCGCCGAAACGGAACGCGCCTGGTCCTCGGAGAGGGCCGCCTCGAGCTCCGAAATGGCCGGTTCTTTCTGGAAGCGACCCTCGCTCGTACGGGGCTCGCGCTCGGCCTCGAGCTCGAGCCGATCACGAGCCCCGTGCAGATCCGCGACTTCGCGCTCGACGGCGGCCCGCCCATGAGCTGGCTCGTCGTGCCGCGGCTGCTGGCGACGGGCTGGGTGCGTCATCGAGGGGGCACGGTGTGGCTCGATCGGGCTCCCGCGTATCACGACCACAACTTCGGTCGCTTCGTCTGGGGTGCGAACTTCACCTGGGAATGGGGGTATGCGTTGCCGCGCGATCCGCGCGTGCCGTGGTCGCTCGTCTTCGTCCGCATTTCGGACCGCGCCCGGCTCTCCGATTTCGTCTCGGGGCTGTTCGTGTGGTTCGGATCGACGCCCGAGCGCGCCTTCGGTGCGAACGAGCTCGAGATCGAGCACGAAGGGCTGCTCCGTCAAGAGCGGCTGCTCAAGGTGCCGGGCGTGCTCGGCCTGCTTTCGCCGGGAACCGACACCGACGTTCCTCGGCGGCTCGTCGTGCGCGCCCGGCGCGGTTCCGATCGCGTGGAGGCCGCGTTCGAGGCGCATACGGTCGCGCAAATCCTCGTGCCGCACGAGCGCGATCCGGGCCTGACCGCCATTCACGAGGTGAAAGGCCGCGTGTGCGTGCGGGGCGCCATCGCGGGGACGGCCCTGGCCTTCGAGAGTCCCTCCGTCTTCGAGTTTCTGCGTGCCTGAACCGAGTGTGTTCGAAGAGCTCCGCCGCGCGAACGCGCTGCTCGCCCGCGAGGCGGAGGCGGCGTACCGCGACGTCGCAGAGCGGCTCGCGCGCGTTCCCGTCGTGATTCGCGTCGACGACGAAGTGCTCTTCGTCCGCGCGAGCGCTCGGGGCATCGACGTTCGGCGCGGACCCGGTCCCGCGCGCGTGGAGATCGCGACCACGCGCGCGCTGCTCGCGGATTTGCTCGAGGGGGAGCTCTCGGTGCTCGATGCGGTGGTAAACGGTCGGCTGTTTCTTCGGGGCAGCGTCGACGATCTGCTCGCGCTCGAGCGCGCGATCGGCGCCTACCTGCATGGAGCCATCCGTGTTCCGCGCTTCGAATCCCTGCTCGCAGCGTTCGTCGCCGCGACCCGGCGCGAACGCCTCGCTTCGGAGATCGCCCATGAACGACCGAAAGCCGGTTGCTCCCCGTGACCCGCATGCACTGCCCAAAGCCCCGAACGCCGTCACGATTTTCGGCGGCGGCATCGCCGGGCTCACCGCTGCCCACGAGCTCGTCGAGCGCGGATTTCAGGTTCAGCTTTGGGAGCCGCAAGCAGACGATCGCTATCCCGAGCGCGGGTGTGACGTCGGCGGCATGGCGCGCACTCAATGGGCGGCCGTGCCGTGGCCCCTCGAGCAGGATCTGCAGCACCTCGCGGGACACGAGCTGCCGCCCGAGCTCGAGGCGACCCTGGGAGAGGAACCCCTTGCGCGCGATCCGTCGCTGGTGTCGTGGCGGCGCGCACGGCCCATCGTGCACTTTCCGCATCGGTTCTACGTTCGCCGGAACGAGGATCCGCGCGCCCGCGCGCTGCCCTGGCGCCCCGGGCCGCTCACGGCGACGCTCGATCCCGAGGAGTGCTTGCTCCTCTTGCTCGACGTGTTCGACGCGCGCCCGGAGATCGACACGTGGTACATCGAGGCGGTCACTCCGAGCGGCCGCTTCCGCCACGGAGCGAGTCGCGAGGAGTTCGGGCGCCGTGCGGATCTCGTGCGCCAGGCGTTCACGGAGGCGCTCGCGAAGCTGGGCCTGCCGGGCCCGGTGCCGGTCGCCTACGACGAGCGCGGCCGCTATCACTACTCCAGCATCGAACGGCGCAGCGGTCGCGGCACGGTGCGCCTCGTGATCGTTCCGATCGCGGCCTCGCCCTACCCTCCTCACGAAGAGGTGCCGGACGACATCGAGGTGTCCATCGGATTCCGCCCGCGCGTGCGCTGGCTCCCGGGCGAGCACGGGTATCGCTTCTTCCCGTCCTTTTACCACCACGTCTTCGACACGATGCGCCGGACGCCGCTGCTCGAGCTCGAAGAAAAATCCGAGCTCGCGCTCGCCCAGGAACGCGCCTCCGGCGTTCGCGTCCCCGCGCCGCGACAATACGTCGAGACCGGACGCACGGTGTTCGACAACCTCGTCCCGACGAGCAGTCACGTGCTCGCGTTCGCCAATCGCCAGCGCCCCTCGCCGCAACTCTCCCGGCATCGGCTGCGCTCGCTCGAGGAGCTTCGCTCGTACCTGCGCCTGATCTTCGGGGAGGAATCCGGCGGGCTCGGGCTCTCACCGCGGGACGTCGCACGCCTGTCGCTCAAGCTGCTCGAGTTCGCGACCTCGTGCGAAGCGCGCCGCGAGACGTACTCGCGAATCTCGTGGTGGGAGTTCATCGATGGCAACAGCTACGGATCGGCCGCGCGCGAGCTGCTCCGCAAGTGGCCCGAGGCGCTCGTGGCGATGGATGCCACCGAGTGCGACGCGCGGACGCAGGGAATCGCGTTTTGGCAGCTCGTTTTGGACCAGATCCGCCCGAGCGGATACCGCGACGGCACGCTCCGCGGACCGACGAGCGAGGCCTGGCTGAATCCGTGGCGGCGCTACCTCGAAGCGCAAGGCGTCGAGTTCGTGCACGGCGAGCTGCTCGGCTTCGAGCTGCAAGACGATGGCACGGTCTGGCCCGTCGTCGACTGCTTCGATCTCCGGTATCCCTGCACCCTCGTCGACTCGGGTGATGGACAGCGGATCCGACGGAGCCCCGAGCTGCGCCCCGGATATTTCGTGCTCGCGACCCCGACGCAGGCGACGCGCGAGCTCGCGGAACGGTTCGCGGCGCTGGGGCTTTCGCACACCGATCTCGATCGCGCGCGCCGGCTCGGCGCCGAGCCGCCCGCCGAAGCAGACCTCGCACGCCCACGGCCCGAGGGCGATCTCCGACACTTCGCGGGCATTCAGTACTACTTCGCCGAAGACGTCTACTGGGTGGACGGGCACGTCTACTACCCGGATTCTCCCTGGCAGCTCACGAGCGTGTCTCAGGCGCGCTTCTGGCAACACAAGATGGCCTGGGAGCACGGCTACCGCGGGGTGCTCTCCGTGATCATCGGCGCGTGGGACGCCGCAGGATACAACGGCAAGCGCGCCTGGGACTGCAGCGAAACCGAGATCGCGCTCGAGGTTTGGAATCAAATCGAGCGCAGTCTCGAGGCGCGCGCGTCCCGCGGGGAGACGCGCCCCGTGGGGGGCCGGCGGTTCGTGCGGCGCACGCCGACGGGGCCGCTCCCCAAGCCCCTCTACTACCACCTCGATCAAAACCTCGTCCGCACGAGCACCGGCTACGCGAACGCCTCGCCCTTCTTCATCGCGCGGCCGGGAAAGTTCGAGGAGCGCCCCGGGAGCCTCGACGGCTACGCGGTCGAGCACGGCATCGTGCTCGCGGGCCACCACATGAAGACGTACACGCGCCTGCCCTGCATGGAGGCCGCGAACGAATCCGGGCGGCACGCCGTGAACGCCATCTTGCGCCACCTGATCGAAAACGGCGCGCGCAACGCGGCCTATCACGGGACGTTTTGCGACGTGTGGAACCCCGAAGATCGGGAGCTCGACGATCTGTCGTTCTTCCAGGAGCTCGACGAGCGCCTGTTCGAGCGCGGGCGTCCGCACGTGTTCGCCATCTTGGGGCTCGACGCCTTGCTCGAGAATCTGCTGCGCGGCGGCGCCCGCGACCCTCTCGATCCGTTGAGGGTGCTCGAAAAGCTCCGCCGTCTCGTTCGACCGGGCACCGAGCTCGCAGGGTTCGCTGGAGGAGGGAGCGATGGCCGATAGACCGAAGACACCGAAACGCGACGTCCGCTTGGCGTACCAGTGGCTCGCCCGCCGAGCGCCGAGCGCCGAGACGCGGCGCCAGATGCGCGCGCTGCTCGAGAGCTGGGAAGCGAGTGGTTCCGAGCGCGCCGAGACGGACGTTCCCGAGCGCCCGCTCGGTCATCCGTTCACCAAGGGCATGGCGTTCTTGAACGATGGCGTCTGCTACGGCGAGCTCGTCGTGGACGTCGTTCGTCGCGGAGCGAACGAGCGCGTCCACCTCAGCCGCCGCACGCGAACGGGCCGGACGGATCTCGTCCCTTCCCTGCCCGCGTCCGGAGAGAAGAAATGAAACCCTCGCTCCGCGCGGCGCTGGACCCGCTCGGTCCGTGGAGCCCGCTCAACCCGCAGCACCCGCTGAACCCGTTCTCGGCGCTGGTGCGCCCGAGGCGCCCTCCCGGTCCCGTTCCGAGGCACGGGCACGCCTCGCTGCTCTTCCGCTTCTACGGCGCGCGGCGCTCCCGCTTTCGCGTCCCGGCGCCCAACATGGAGTGGTGGTGGCACACGATCGAGATCGGCGACGACGAAGCGCCCGCTGTCTCGATCATCACGAACGTGCACCTCTTCGCGGTGCCGCTGCTCGGATGGGTCACGCAGGGCACGGTGGCCGTGCGCGACCTCGCGTCGAACCGCGCGCTCGAAGCGCACGCCACGGGCAACGTTTCGGCCGACGAGGGAGCGCGGTTCACCGCCGACGGTCTCCACCTCGGGTTCGAGGATCCGGACACGTACCGGATCGAGGCGCAGGCGCGCGAGTTTCTGCTGGACCTAAGGGTTCGTCACGGGCCGGTGGCGCTGCTCGGGGAGCCGCCGCGGCCGTCCGGGTGGTACGACCTCAATCCCGCGGGCAGCATTCCTATCTGGGCGAGCTATCGCAGCCGCTCGGCGGTCTCCATCGAGGGCGTCGTCGAGGCGTTCGGCGTCCGGCGCGCGATCCGCGCCGGAACGGCGCGCATGGATCATCAGAGCCTCCACTTCAGCCCGGGAGCGGACGTAAAGAGCCTCTCTCCGCTCGTCCTCGCGGAGGCCCCGCTGATCCGTCCGCGTTGGCTCTGGTACCACGCGCGTCTTCGCAACGGCCCCGTGGCGCCGCCGCTTAACGTGATGGTCTGCGAGGTGAACAATGGCCATACCGGTCGATGCATGCTGCGCGCCGCCGCCGTGAGCGACGACGCCGGCAACGTCGCCCCGGCCGACCCGCGGACGATTCGCTTCGTTCGCCGCGATGGGACTCGGCCCTCGCACACCCCACGGCGACGTCGCTCCTCCGGAACGAGGCCCGAGCGCCGGTCCCTCGAACGAAACGGCATTCTCGGCGCGCCGGCGGCCATGGATGTCGATTTCACCATCGCTCGCGACGACTGCCCCGCGAGCATTCCCTGGGGGCGGTACACGCTCGCCCTGGATCACGGCAAGGGAAACGATTGGACCGTGACGTATCCGATCGTGGGCGCCCTGCGCTACCGCGCGCACGAAGTGCCCGTCCGAGCTCGCGGCGCGGTCGTGAGCCCGAACGGGACGCACGCGTTGACCGGCACGGGGACTCAGGAAGCGCTCGACATGCTCGCTTCGGTCACGCTCCGGCGGTGAGCCCCGACGCCCTTTCGGGAAGGCCCGGCGCCATCACGCGCACGAGGGCCCGCGGCTCGACGATGCCTTGCGCGCGCATGAAGCGAACGGCAGCGCGAACCTTTTCGGCACCGGGCTGCCCGCCCTCGAGCGTGCCGAGCGCGTAGCGGCTGACCTCGCGATAGAGCTGCATCCCCGCCTCGTCGAAGGCGCATTGGGCCCGTCGAAATGCGACCCGGGCCGCGGCCGAGCGCCCCGCGAGATGATTCACGAGACCCTCGAGCATAAGCGACCAGCCCACGCCGCAGGGAAGCCCGTGCTCGCGAATGCGCCGGGCGCAGACTCGCGCCTCCGCGAGCAAGCGCTCACGCGAATTTCGCCGGCGCCTACCGGGCCGGGCGGTCCGGATCGTCGAGGCCATCCCGATCGCCGCGCGCGCCCGCGTGTGCAGGAGCTCGTCGCGCGCGAAGACGACGCGCAAGAAATGGTTCTCCTCGTGCAGGGCCCACGACGTGGTCACGAGCGTCCAGGCCGCCTCGAAGTTGCCGCGATAGAGCTCGCACTCGACGCGCGAGAGAAAGTGCCAGTAGTGCTGGGTGTTGTAGTCCGAGGGCGCCCAGGAAAGCGCTTGCTCGGCCCGTTCCATCACGAGCTCCGGCTCGCCGGCGGCGAGCAGCGCGAGCACGGGCCGCCCGAGGTCGGTCATCTGCAAAACGAAGCGATCGTGACACTGCTCGCCGCGTTCGCGCTCGGCGCGGGCGCGCGCCGAAAGCTCCCGGATTTCACCGAGGTGAGAGAGCGCGATCATCGCCCACGTTTGCCAGAGCGAGAACTCGAAGCGCGCCTCGGGGGAAGAGGCCCGCAGGAGCGCAATCGCGCCATCGAGGCACGAAAGGCTCTTTCGGAAGTTACTGCGGAAGCACTCGGCCACGCCCCGCGCTGCGAGCACGAACGCGCGATCGTATGGCTCCGCGCCCGCTTCCGAGAGCGCCTCGGCGAAGGCGAACAATCGATCCGCGCGTCGCTGGAACACCGCGTGCGGCAGCGTCACCAAGTTGATGGCCTCGAGAGCGGAGGCCCACATGGCCCGCGAGCGATCGCGGAGCGCGAGCGCGTCGGCGAAACAGCGCGCCGAGGCGTAGCTGCTCGCTGCGTAGTCGATCATCGCCAGGCGAATGCCCGCGGACCAGACGGTGTCGAAGCGCAGCCGCTCGCGTTCGCGAAGCTCGCGGCAGAACGTCTGCGGCGGGCGCAGGGGGCGCGCGGAGTGCCGGACCCCCCGCAGCATCGCCTGCCGCAACCCCCCCCGGCGCGGGCGCGGGAAGCGCCCGTCGCGCGCCTCCCTCTCCTCGTGCAGCGCCGCGGATCCGGCGGCGTAGTGCCCCGACTGAATGAACTGTGCCGCGGCTCGTTGCATGAGCCCCAGGCGATGCTCGAGGCCCTGCCGCGAGTCGGTCGGCGCCGCGTCGGCCGCGCACAGGTACGCAACCGCGGCCTCCCGGGCGCGCCCCGCATTGGCGAGCGCGCGGGCGAGCCGCGCGCGGAGCTCGTGCTCCGGCAGCGCGCTCACGCCGAGCGCCAGGGCGCGTTCGTAGAGGCGCGCCGCGCGGTCGAACGCGAGCACCTTGGAGGCGTGGTTGGCCGCGACGAGCACGTGTCGCCGGACGGAATCTTCGTCTCCAGCGGCTTCGAAGTGATCGACCGCGGCGAGCGGGTTCGGTCGCGGCATGGAGAGCAACGCCTGCGCGAGCGCTCGGTGCCGCGCCGCCCGCTCGGAAGGCGCGAGCCGTCGCAGGACCTCGCTGCGGACTCGGTCGTGATAGAGTTCGGCGAAGCGCTCGGAAACGTCCGTCGTGCGCACGAGCGAGAGGCGCTCGAGGCTCGTGAACACGCCGCGGTGCTCGGCGCCGAGCCCGGCGGCGGACAGCCCCACTTCCTGCTCGAGAGGCGAGCCCGCGACGGCCAGAATCTCGATCACGCGCAGCGCGGCGTCCGGGAGCCCCTGCAAGCGGTACTCCAGCAGGTCGCCGAGCGAGAAGCCTTCCGGCAGGGCTTGCCCCCGCGTCGCCCGCAAGTAGAGCGCGATCTCGCCGAGCACGTACGGTGAGCCTTCGGCCGCCCGCGCGAGGCGCAGAGCCGTCGTGGACGGCGGTGTTCCGACCTGCTCGAGCAGACGACCGAGCACGGAAACGCTCTGCTCGTCCGTCAGCGGGCCGACGGCGATGTGCTCGA
>QGUH01000082.1 GCA_003242355.1 Pseudomonadota bacterium | reverse complement strand
ACACAGAACCCAACCCCCGGCGCGAGGGCCGGGGTGTGCCGCCCCGCGACCAAGGTGTTGCGCGCGGGCGGGCCCGGAGGGAGGCCGAGGAGCCCGGGGGCCGCGTGGGCACGGGGCGCCGCAATGGCCGGTCGCCCGCGTGGCTCGACGAACGGAAGCCCTGCGCGCGTGAGCTCGAAGCGGAGCGGCTCGAGGAACGCCTCCGAGAGCTCGACCGGGACCACGGCGATCGCGTCGAGCGGCGTGCCTCGGTCGAGCGCGTCGAGCACGATGCGCGTCACGACCCGCGCTTCGCTGGCCGCGTCGTGCGCGGCCGTCACCGATGCGCGCTCGCCGGTGATGCGCGCAATGCGCGGCGACAGCTCGGGGGGATCGGCGAGGGTCGCCCAACGCGCTTCCAGCTCCGAAAGGAGCGCAGAGCTCGCTTCTTCGAGGGGCCCGCCTTCGACCAGAGCGAGCTCGACCGTGAGGCCGTCGCCGCCGTCCGCGACGAGACGCGCGTGCAGGCTCTCGGTGAGCGCGATCGTGCCCGCGTCCCAACGCGTGAGCCCGGTGAGGAGCGCGCGGCCACCGGGCAAGGGCGAGCTGACCGGCTCGCGCAGAGCGCGTGCCGCGAGCCACGCGCTCTGTCGATCGTCCCAGAGCTTTTTGCTCGCGAGGAACGTGTCGGCCCGCTCCATCAGATGAGCGAGCCACGCGCCGCGTTCGAGGCCGGTGGCGCGCAAGCTCTCCGGACGCGTGCCGGAGCGCCGCAACAGGCCGAGCGCGTCGTCTACGGGTCGCGCTCGCCCGATGGGCAGGCCGAGCGTCCGCGCGAGCCAGAGACGGGTCATCTCCGGCGTCGTCGGAGCGGCGTCCGGGCGTTCGCGCGCCGCGAGCTCCGCGACGAGCCGACGAACGGTGCGCGCCTCGACGCCGTCGTGCGCCGCCGCTTCGACGTGCCGTTCCGTCGGCACGAGCAGAAACGTCGGCCGCTCGTGCCGACGAGGAAGACTCGAGCCGCGGGTCAACGGACGGAGTCGATCAGCGGTTCACCGTGAGCTCGACCTCGCTGCCCGGAGCGAGCTTCTCGCCTGCGAGCGGCTTCTGACCGAGCACCGCGTACGTCGCCGTTTCGGCGCGCGAGACCCAGACCACGGCGGCCTTGAGCCCGAGCTTCTCGAGCTCTTCCTTGGCCTTGTTCAGCGCCAGGCCGGAAAGCTTCGGCACTTCGACCTCCGCCGGGCCGCTCGACACCTGAACCACGACCGTGCGTCCCTTCTCGTGCGGCGTGTCGGCGCTCGGCACCTGCTTGACGACTTTGCCGGCCGGCACCTCGGCATTGGGGACGGGATCGTCCGTCTCGAGCTTGTACCCTTCGCGCTCGAGCGCCACGCGCGCCTCGGCGAGCGTGAGACCCGCGAGGTTCGGAACCTTCGGCGGCGCTTCCGCGAGCGTCAGCGTCACTTGATGGCCGCGCGGGAGGTTCTGTCCAGCGGGCACCGATTGGCGCAATACCGTTCCGGGTTTGGCTTCCGCGCTGACTTCGCGCGGTCCGATGATCGGCACGAGCCCGGCCGCCTCAAGGTTCGCGCGGGCGTCACCCTCGCTCAGGCCACGAACGTTGGGCACGCTCGCTTGCTGCTCGGTTTGGAAGACGCCGAGGCGCTCGATGACGAAAACGGTGCCGGTAGTGGTGAGAACCGACGTGAGAAACGCGACGAGGATCACGGTCGATGCATGCATGGCGCGCTCCAGTGTCCGGCGCGGCCCGACTCGCGGCACCCCGCGCCGAATGCGCCCATGCTAGTACCTCGTGCGCCTCGTGGAGTCCCCAATTCGTCGGGGAATGGTTCGAACGCCCTCGGTCACGAGCTCGTGGCGCGGCGCTCGGCTTCGTCGCGCGTCCCCGTTACCGCGCGCGCTGCCGCCTGGCGCAGCTCGGGCATCACGACCGAGTCGGGCATCGGGAAGCCGGGGACGATGGCGAGCTCCAACGTGAGCTCGGTGCGCTCGGTGTCGAGCTTTCGGATGCGCCACACCGCATCGAGGTGTTTCACATTTCCCTTCAGCATCTTACCCGTGATCACCTGCTGATTGCCGACCGTCTTGGGCGGATCGAAGCGCACGACGGCCCAGATCTTCACGGTGCCCTTCATGATGGGCACCTGAAGGTACACGTCCGTTTTGTCGCCGACGCGGCCCACGATCTTCGCGGCCCGAAAGCGGGTGATGAAGCTCGGATACTTGTCGTAGTCGGTGACGACCGAACGCACGACCGTCTCGGGGGCGAGCACGATGGCGCGCGCCGCACCGAAAGTCCGCTTCTCGGTCTTCACGTCGAACCGCTCGACGCGTCGTTCCGCACTTTCCGCGCGCAGCTCCGCCGTGGGCACGGCGAGCATTCCGAGACCGAGGGCCAATGCCGAAAGGAGAACCGAGCGACGCATCATGAAGTCACTCCCGTGATTGACACGGATCGTCGGTTGCACGTCGTGTGCCCACGAGCCGAGCCGGGTGCGTTCGTCGAGAAAACTCGCCCTTTGAACGCGGGAAGGCGGGACCGTCATTCACTGCGTCGCCTGGCGACCGCAGAAATGCGCGTCCGAGGGTGACGCAAGTTTGCAACAGGTCGGAGTCGTGGGCGTGACGGCGCTTTCGGGGAAAGGGGTCACGACGCGGGCTCGATGGTGCACGTTCCGGAGAAGTGCACACCCTTGTCCATGTAGATCTCGGGGGCGCGCAGGGTTCCTGTGACACGAGCGGGCACGTACAGCTCGATGGCCTCCGTGGCCCGAACGTTCCCGGTCAGGCTGCCCCCCTTGACGATGACCGTGCCGGCCTCGATTTCCGCGTGGATTTCGGCCCCGTCGCCCACGATCAGGATGTCCGCCGTGCGGATCTCGCCGCGAAAGCTGCCGTCGATGCGCACGCGCCCCTCGAAGTGAAGCTTGCCCTCGAAGTGCGTGCCGCGGCCGAGCAAGGCCGTGATCTCGGTCGCGGGAAGGGTTTCGGACATCGGGTCCGTCTCATAACTCCCTCTTCGAAAACCTTCCAGTCTCGTCGCCACGTGTTCGGGGGCGGCGCGCGCTCCGGACTCTTGGCTCACCTCCCGGGGAGAGAATGGAGTAACCTCGCCGCGTGGCGATTGGCTCGCATCGAAGGGCCCCGGTAGCGGCGCTGTGCGCTGCCGTCGCCAGTGTGGCGCTGCCTGGCCGTGCGGCGCCGGGACCTCCGCCGGAGCCCGTTCCCATTCCCGCGCCGGGGTTGGGCTCCACCGGGGCGTCCGCCGAGGGCGAGGTGTTGACGGCGTCCGTCGAGGGCGGGCTGCTCGACGCGGGCGCTGCCTCCGCTCCGGGCGACGAGCCAACGGCGACGGCCGCGCTCCCGTTTCGCGGCTCGCTCCTGCTCTGGGAGAACTCGGCGACGACGCAGACGTTCGGGATCGGCAGCGACTACCAGAGCCGAAATCCCGTCTACGAGATGACGTTCGGCCTCCGTCCGCGCTTTTACTTGCTGGATCATGATCGGCACAGCCTGAGCCTGCGCGCGGTGGTCGCGCTGCTCCGCGAGTTCACCGACAGCGATACGACGACGCGACGCGGAGAGTGGACCTTCACGGACACCGAGCTCTGGCTCGCCTACGCCCGAACGCTCAGTGAACGAGCGGGTGCGAGAACCGAAGTCGTCGTCAGGCTGCCCCACCTCGTCTTGCCGACGTCCAAGGCGAGCTGGACGAGCGGCAAGGTGCTCGGGCTCGGCATGGGGGCGGCGCTTCGCTGGGACGTGCCACTCGGCCGACGGAACGAGGAAGTGTTGCGGAGCCTCACCCTCAACGCGAGCGCCGGGTACGTCTACCAGTTGGTCAGCACCGTGGTGCCGACGAACGACCGCGTCGATCGCGTGCGCCTCGGGCCGGATGGGCGATCGTTGCCGAGCGATCAACTGCGCGGGACCGCCTTCCCTCAGCACCAGGCGAACGCGCTCGTCTCTGCCGAGGTGGAGTTTCTCCCGCGTCTCACTCTGATGACCGAGGTCGGTATGCGCTGGGCGCTTCGCTACGCGCTCGACGAGCGGGTCGAGATTTGCGGCGTGGTCCTCACGGGGTGCGCGGAGGTGGAGCAGCGTCGTGACGCGACGCGCTTCGGCGTCTCGACGCTGTTCACGGCCGAGCTCGGCTACGAGCTGCGCGACGAAATCACGATCTCGCTCGGCTACACCAATCTCGCTCCCCAGCTCGGTGCCGACGGGCAGCGTCGCAGCATCTTTTACAGCCCGGACGCGCGCGGATACCTCACCGTGACCCTCGCTCTGGACGAGCTCTTCCTCACCGCGAGCGGCCGCCGCATACCGACGAGCCGGTCCGTTTCGTTCGCGCCCCCGAGCCGTTTCTGACGCTCCGGTCCGCGGTACCGTCCCGGCCGAACGGCGCCTTACGGGTGCGGAACGCTCGCACTGGGACCGGCGCAGGCGGGCGCCACGCGCACATGGGGATGCGTCGCCGGGGCTCCGAGCGCAAAGGGAGCACAAGAGCCGTGTCGTCAAGCGTTTCGCCTTCGAGTAGGCTCAAGTGCCGTGCCGGAAACCGATCCCCCGAGCCCGTCGACCTTGTCACGCCAGGTAGCGGGATCGCAGCTGGTCGTCGCGGACGACGACCGACTCACGCGCGAAGTGCTCGCGAAGGTCCTGACATCGCGAGGGTTTCGCGTGGACACCGTTCCAGACGGTCAAGCCGCAGTGGAGCGGGTGGGGCAGGGGGGTGTCGACCTGGTGCTGCTCGACGTGCTCATGCCGCGCATGACGGGGCTCGAAGCGTGCCGCCTCATCAAGGGCATGACGAGCGACGCGTTCCTGCCCGTCGTCCTGCTGACGGTCCGAACGGACAGTGCCAGTCGCGTGGAGGGCCTGCGTATCGGGGCCGACGACTACCTGTGCAAGCCGTTCGACGAGCAGGAGCTCTTGGCGCGTGTCGAGGCGATGCTCCGGATCAAGAAGCTGTACGATCACGTGGCCGAAGCGCGCCTCCGGCTCGAGCAGCTGAGCATCCACGATCCGCTCACTGGGGTTTACAACTATAGATACTTGCACTCGAGGCTGAACGAAGAGTTCAAGCGCGCCGAGCGCTACCACGAGCCTCTCGCCTGTATGGTGGTGGACATCGACGGGTTGGTTCAACACAACGAGCTCTTGGGCCGTGAGCACGGTGACCGCGTCTTGTGTCACGTCACCGATTCTTTGCGGCGGAGCATGCGCGAGGTGGACGTGGCCGCGCGTTTCGGCGCCGACGAATTCCTGGTGCTGTTGCCGAGCACGCATTTCGCCGGGTCGGTCACCGTTGCCGAGCGCCTGTTCCGCGACGCGACGGAGCGGCCGGTCGCCGGCGCTCCGGAGAACGCTCCCCCGCTGAGCCTCTCCATCGGCATCGCGCTCTATCCCTCGCGGGACGTGCGCAGCAAAGATCAGCTCTTGCGCGGAGCGGACGCCGCGCTCCACCACGCCAAGCGGGAAGGGAAGGGCCGCATCTGCGTCTACCAGCAGAGCGGACAGATCTACACGCCGGTTGCCCTCGAGGCTCCGATGCCCACCGCACGTCTCGAGGTTGCGGCGAGCGTGCCCTCGAGAGGAGCCGAATGACGCTGAGCCTGCGCGCGCGCTCGGGCGAATACGGAGCGGTACGGCTCGAGGACACGCCGCCCAGAGTGCTGGTCGTGGACGACGAGCCCACGCTACGGCGGAGCCTCGCGCGGCTCTTGCTCAGTCGCGGCATGGGCGTGGTCACGGCCGACGACGGCGCGGTCGCCATGCAAATCCTCCAGAAGGAGGTGGTCGACGTCGCCATCGTCGACCTGATGATGCCCCGAGTGGGGGGGCTCGAGCTCTTGGAGCACGTGCGCGCCGAACATCCGGGCGTCGAGGTCGTGATGATGACCGCCTTCGGTGACGTGGAAACGGCGGTCAAGGCCGTGCGGGCGGGCGCCTACCACTTCCTGACGAAGCCGTTTCGCTCCAACGACGAGGTCGTGCTCACGATTACGAATGCTGCCGAGCGCCGACGCCTCGTGGACCGCGCTTCCATGCTGGAGCGGCGCCTCGAGCACCTCGAGAAGTTCGGCGAGCTCATCGGCAACTCACCGCAGATGCAAGAGGTGTATCGACTGGCCGTGGGCGTGGCGCCGACGTCGTCGACCGTCCTCATCCTCGGCGAGAGCGGGACCGGCAAGGAGCTCACCGCGCGTGCCATCCACCAGCACTCTCCGCGAGCGCGCAATGCGTTCGTGGCCGTCAATTGCTCCGCGATTCCGGTAGATCTCGTCGAGAGCGAGCTGTTCGGGCACGTGCGCGGCGCGTTCACCGGAGCGACGGCGACCCGCCCGGGATTGTTCGAAACCGCCAACGGGGGCACGCTCTTCTTGGACGAAGTGGGCGATTTGCCGCCGCTCGCCCAAGTCAAGCTCTTGCGCGCGCTACAGGAGGGTGAGATCAAGCGCGTGGGCTCGAACGAGACCCGCCATGTGGACGTCCGCGTGATCGCGGCCACGAACGTGGACCTCGGGACCCGGATTCAAGAAGGGAAATTCCGCGAGGACTTGTACTACCGTCTGAACGTCGTGGCCATTTCGCTGCCGCCCCTGCGCGAACGGAAAGAGGACATCCCGCTGCTCGCGTACCACTTCCTCCAGAAGTATGCTGCGCGTTCGCCGACCCCCGTTCGCCGCATCTCGCCGGAAGCGATGCAGGTCCTCGAGTCCCACCGCTGGCCAGGGAACGTTCGGGAGCTCGAGAATGCCATCGAGCACGCGGTCGTGTTCTGCCGTGACGGCGTCATCCAGCCGTCGGAGCTCCCGTTCGCGCGCAAGCAATCCGGTTCGACCGATCCTCAGGGAGGGGCGCCCTCTCCCGAGCTCTCGATTCCGGCTTTCGTCGACTTGCCCTACCGCGAAGCCAAGGAGCGGGCGATTCACGCGTTCGAGACCAGCTACTTCGCGGCGCTCTTGCAACGAGCGGGCGGCAACGTTTCCGAGGCCGCGCGCCAGGCCGGGCTCGATCGATCGAACTTCCGTCGTGCGGCCAAGCGAGCGGGCCTGAAGACGCGCGACGACGACTGATGGCCGGCGCTCGAGTCCGTCTGCTCTCGCTCTCCTGCGTTTGGGTCACGGCGAGCGCCCAGGTGCTGGCGCAGCCAGCCGAGCCGCCGCGGGAATCCGAGCGTCCCCCGGCGCGCAGCGAGCCACCTCCGGCGCCCGCAGCCCAGCCCGAGTCGGAAGCAGAATCGGTAGAGGATACGGGAGCTTCTGCCGCCGACGACGCGCCCGATCAGGAACCGGTTCCAGCCGCGCTGGCGGAGGGGGTCGCCCGGAAACCACCCGTGCTCACGCTCGAGCGTTGTCTGGAGCTGGCCGAGCGCAACTACCCGAAGATCCGGGAAGCGGAGGCCCGGCTCCGTCACAAGCGGGCGCAGCGGATGCAGGCGCAGTATCAGCCGTACACGGAGTTCACGTTCACGGCCGGCCTCGCGCCTGCCCCCACCGTGCGCGGCACCGCGGTGTACAGCCCGGATACGGACCTGCCGCTCACCGGCCGGATCGGCGTCGCCTGGCAGGTCGGCATCGAGGGTCTCGTGCCGCTCTGGACGTTCGGCAAGATCACGAACACCTGGGACGCCGCTTCGGCCCAAGTCACCGTGGGCGAGCACGAGGTGCTCAAGGAGAAGAACGACGTGCGGCTGGCCGTGCGGCGCGCGTACTACGGAGCCATGCTCGCTGCGGACGCGCTCGCCCTGATCGACGAAGCCCTGAAGATCGTCGACAAGTACCTGGCGCGGCTCGAAGAGCGCGTCGAGGAGGGGGAGGGCGACGAGATCGAGCTCATCAAGCTCAAGCTCCATCGTGAAGAGCTCACCGTTCGTGCCAGCGAGGCGCGCAAGCAACAACGCATCGCGCTCTCGGGGCTGCGCTTTCTCACCGGCTATACGCGGCCCTTCTCCGTGCCGGACATGCCCCTCAAGGCGCTGCCCCACAAGCTCGGGCCGCTCGCTCGCTACCTCGCCGCGGCGCGCCTCTACCGGCCGGAGATCAACATGGCGCGCGCGGGCGTTCTCGCGCGCGAGGCCCAGGTGCGCATCGAACGCGCCAAGCTCTTCCCCGACATCGGAATCGCCCTGAACGCGCGCTTCGCGAACGCACCCACGGTCACCGATCAGCGTAATCCGTTCGTCGTCGACCCGGGGCACGGTCGGAGCTACGGAGCGGCGCTCGCGCTTCGCTACAAGTTCGACTTTCTGCCGCAGATCGCGCGCCTGGCCCAAGCGCGCGCGGCGCTCGAGGAGATGCGCGCGACCGAGCAGTACGCGCTCGGCGGCGTCGGTGTGGAGGTCGAAACGGCCTATCGCGACGCCGAGGACGCTTTCTTCCGCCTCCAAGCGTACGAGCGCTCCGTGGCGCTCGCGCGCAAATGGTTGATCCAAGTCCAGCAAGGGATCGACGTCGGGACTTTCGAGGACGAGGACATCGTGGATCCCGCACGCGAATACGCGCTCAAGCGCTTTTCCCAAATGTCCGCCACGTACGACTACAATCTCGCGCTTGCTCGCCTCTCGCAGGCCACCGGATGGAAAGCCGTCGCTCGCGAAGTGGACGACGCGAGCGGTCGGTGAACGGCGCGTCGCCGCGAAGCACCCGCCGTCGGCGGGCCGAGGGTCGCTCCCGCTATCGTTGAGCGGTGGTGTAGACGCCGCCCTATGGGCGAGCCCGCGACGAGCGGAGCGAGTCGCGTCGGGGTGCTCGAGGGGTGAGCGGTGGTTTGTTCGGGAGCTCCGTTCCCGCTCCGCCGAAGTGAATTGAGTGAATCGGCGGGGGCGCACCCTACAGGTTTTGGGGGCGCAACCCCAAAACGGGCTCGTCCGCACGCGGCGGGATCATCGCAACGCCGCCAGACGTCGGTTCTCGCGAGAAACGAGCCGCGCTAGTGCACCGCAAATCAGATGCGAACAACGTTTCCGGGGGCGATTGCAGCAGGATAGGCAGGAACCTGCGTTCGGGGAATTGACCTCACCTCATGAGCGGTGCACTAGGCTTCGCCGCCGACTCGGGTGCTGGTCGACAGAGCGCTCGCGCGCACGCGAGCTTCGTGCTCGTCGAGCAGCTTCTCGATGCTGAGCAGCGCGTTGGAGATGGCGTCGGCGACCATCTGGATGATCACCGGGAGCTGCCCCTTGAGCGCTTCGTAGTACCGCTGCCGCTCGGTGGAGTGGATGATGGCCGGCGGATACCCTGCACGGAGCAGGATCAGGTCCATGGCCAGCGCCGGGCCCCTCCCCAGTCCGGTGGTGAACGGTAACCCCACC
>QGUH01000081.1 GCA_003242355.1 Pseudomonadota bacterium | reverse complement strand
CTTCGACATCGACGACGTGGGCATTCCCCCAAACGTTCGGGCACGGACACACCGTGGAGTGGTGCGCCTTAACGCCCTGGGAAATTCTTCGCTTGCCATCGATCCGAAGGGCACCACGCCGCAACGAAGGCCGTCGTGGCGACGGCCCGTTTCCGATTCCTGCGTCTGCTACCGAGCTTCCGTAGCCAGGGTGTCCGTCACCGTGCTCGCCATCGCTGCCACGCTCCCGACACGCGACGGCACGGTGAAGACAGGGCTCACGAACGCGTCTCACCCACCGCGCCGCGACGTCGACGCGAGGACCAAAGCGAGGCCCTCTCGACGCTCACGCAACCGGCGTGACGATCTCGGGACGCCGGTTGCGGCCGGGAGCTTCGAACCCCAAGTCCCGCAACGTGGCGAGCCAGAACTGCGTGGGCTCACCGCTCGGGAAATAGCGACTGATGAACTCGTGCGCATGCCGCGCGATGTGCTCGCGGAGCTCCGGATTCTCGAGCTCGACGAGAGCGCGCGCTGCCTCGGCGGGAGTTTCCGCGACCATCGCGGTACGTCGATGTTCCATCGAGAAGTTCGCCCCACGCGCGGTCTTCCCCACGACGACGATCCCCGCAGCCATGGACTCCTGCGGGGGCAGCGCGCACCCCTCGACCTCCGCCGAAGCGAGGAAGGCTTGGGCGCGGCGCATCCGTCGGGCGAGCTCGAACAGCGGAATGCCGTCGATCCGCTCGAAGCGCCAGTATTTGCCCCCCAGCGCGGCGTATTCGCGCTCCGTCGCGTCGATGAACTCGGGCCCCTTGCGCGGAAACGCGAGGAGAAGCCCCGGCTCGCGCTCCGCCTGCGGAATGAACGGAAACGCTTTGTCGTCGACGATGTTCGGTACGATCTCGATGTGCTTGCCGGGGAAAACCTTGCGACACCGTTCGAGCATGAACGGCGAATCCGTCCACAGCCGAACGCGCGGGCTCAGGTAGTCGAAGTTCGTGTACAAGTGCGTCGGGATCTGCAAATAGGCGATCGCCTGCCCCCGCACCTCGTTGATGTAATCCGTGCAGAAGTCCGGGACGACACACACGTCGTCGTCGCGGCGGTCCGCCCAACGCACGAACGGGACGTCGACCACGTTGTAACGCCCGTAGGTATCCTTACCTCCGGGAGTGGCGAGGACGGCTTCGACTCCGAGCGAACGCACCAAAGCGGCATGACGCATGATGTTCAGCGTCCCGCCGTGAGCCGTGCGCGTATACATGTACGGGTCGAAGGGGGCGAGGCGCGCGAGCCGGTGGTGCCGCTTGAAGAAATCCGTCACCCACTCCCAAGTCCGGGTGCGGATGAGCTCGGGGATCAGACAAACCAGGCGCATGGAGTCGTGGAATCGCGTAGAAGAAACATTTCTCTACGCCGACGGGACGACGGTGGCCAGGGGGCCGGGGGTCTCGTGCAATTTCGCGTCCCTGTGTTGGCGCTCGGCGGCGTGCGGGCCTCCGGTTTGGCTTGACACGAGAGACCCCATCGGACAGTCCGAAAGGTGTACACGAGCGCGGAGCGACAGACAAGATGACTGAGGAACCTTACATCGTCTTCGGCAGCCCCATCATCGGCAGCGAGGAGATTTCGAGCGTCGTCAAGACGCTCGAAACGTGCTGGATTGGGACGGGTCCCCGGGTTCACGAGTTTCAGCGTGCTTTCGCCGAGTACACCGGCGCGCAGCACGCGCTCGCCACCGCCTCGTGTACCGCAGCGCTGCATCTCGCCATGGTGGCGTCCGGTGTCGGCCATGGCGACGAGGTGATCACCACGCCGATGACGTTCTGCGCGACCGCGAACGCCATCGTGCACACCGGCGCCACGCCCGTCTTCGCCGATTGCCGGCGCGACACCATGAACATCGATCCGGCCGCCGTCGAAGCGGCCATCACGCCGCGCACGCGGGCGATCGTGCCGGTCCATTTCGCCGGCAGGCCCGTCGACATGGACGCGATCTCCGCGATCGCCAAAAAGCATGGCCTGCTCGTGATCGAGGATGCCGCGCACGCGATCGAAACCGTGTACCACGGGCGGAAGGCCGGCACGCTCGGCGACATCGGTTGCTTCAGCTTCTACGTGACCAAGAACATGACGACCGGCGAGGGCGGCATGGTCACGACCAACGACGCGGAGCTCGCACGCAAAATCCAAATCTACGGGCTGCACGGGCTCTCCGCGGACGCCTGGAGCCGCTTCTCGGACAAGGGCTACAAGCACTACGAGGTCGTTTTTCCGGGCTTCAAGTACAACCTCACGGACATGGCCGCGAGCCTCGGCCTGGTGCAGCTTCCCAAGCTCCGCGAGTGGCTCGTGCGCCGGGAGGAAATCTGGGCCCGCTACGACGCCGCGTTCGCGGACTTGCCCGTCACGCTGCCGGCGCCTCCGGAGCCGAACACCGTCCACGCGCGGCACCTCTACACGCTTCTCGTCCGAGACGATGCGCCCGTCGGTCGCGACCAGTTCCTGGCGGAGATGCACAAGCGCCGGATCGGTACGGGTGTGCACTACCGCGCGCTTCACGTTCAGCCCTACTACCGGGAGCGGTTCGGTTTCCGTCCGGAGGATTTTCCGAACGCCCACTTCATCGGAGAGCGCACGGTCTCCATTCCGCTCACGCCGAAGCTCAGCGATCGAGACGTCGAACGGGTGATCGTGGCGGTTCGCGAAATCCTCGGCGGCGGCAGCTCCAGGTAGCGCTCGACCCACGAGAGGTGACGACCCACGAGAGGTGACGTGGAGCACGCGCGGCCGATCGCATACCTGGCGATTCTGCTGGTCATCCCGTTCGCGATTTTCGCGCTGGCCACGCAACGCCCGACGCGCGCGGTTCTGCTCGTCTTGCTCGGGAGCCTCTTGTTCTTGCCCGAGCGGGTGGAGTTCGACGCGCCGCTGATCCCCCCCATCGACAAGGAGTCGTTGCCGGCTTTCTGCCTGATGGTCGGTATCTTGATCACGGGCCGCGACCGGATTCGGAGCGCCAAGCTCGGCCGGGGCATCGACTGGATGCTCGCGCTCGCGGCGCTGGTCACCGTGGGCATGGTGCTCACCAATCGCGACCCGCTGCGGTACGGCCCGACCGTCCTGCCGGGTTACACGAACAAAGATCTCTTTTCGGAGCTCGTGCAGCTCGTCCTGGGCTGGGTCATCCCCTTCCTGCTCGGCCGCATTCTGTTTCGGACCGCAGCCGACGCGCGCGACCTGCTCAGCGCCGTCGCCATCGGCGGGGTCCTCTACGCGCCGTTCATCGTCGTCGAGCTCCGGATGAGCCCTCAGTGGCACAACTGGATCTACGGTTTCCAGCAGCATTCCTTCGGACAGACGATCCGGGGAGGCGGATACCGTCCGATGGTCTTCATGGCTCACGGCCTGGCCATGGCGCTCTTTCTGTGGGCGTCTGGACACGCGGCGTGGACGCTGGCCAAGGCGCGGCGCCCCTTGTTCGGCATCTCCGCGCGCCCGTTCGCCGCGGGATTGAGCGTTCTGCTCGTACTGGTCAACAGCCTCGGAGCGCTGGTCTATGGGCTCGTCAGCTATCCGCTCAGCTGGTTTTCGCGCCCCAAGGGGCAGCTCCGATTCGCGGCGCTCATCGCCGTGGTGGTGGCGGCCTATCCCGTCATGCGCGCGACGGGTGCGTTCCCGCGCCAGGAGCTCGTCGATCTCGCCGCCCGCGTGAGCCAAGACCGCGCCCACTCCCTCGACTTCCGATTCGTGAACGAGGAGATCCTCGTCAAGAAGGCGCTCGAGCGCCCGCTGTTCGGCTGGGGCAGCTTCGGTCGAAATCGTTACTACGACGCCGAGGGCTACGATCGGAGTGTCACCGACGGGGGGTGGATTCTGGTCCTCGGGATACGGGGTCTCGTGGGCTTCGTGACGTACTTCGCTCTCCTGCTGGTGCCCATCTGGAACGCGCTCCGGCGCGTGGATCGCGTGCCACGAGCCGATCAACCGCTGCTCGCCGGAGCCACCATGATCGCCGCCGTGTACTCGCTCGACCTCTTGCCGAACGGCTTCTTCAACAATCTCCCCATCTTCTTTTCGGGAGCGGTGATGGGGCTTTCGCAAGGCATGGTAGACACGGGGTCGCGCCGCTTCGATCCGGAGCTCCTCGCGCGCTGGCTTACGAGCCTGCGTCGTCAACCGGTCGGCGCGACCGCTGCGCGCGCATCGCGGATAAGGTAAGGTCGTTTGCGCATCGGGAGCCCCATGACGATTCGATTGTGCTTGCTGCTTTGGCTGGCCTTGGTCTTCACCGCCTGCGGTCGAACGGGTCCCTACGTCTGGGCCTCGGAGCTGCCACGCCCCTCGGCGGATGCTGCGCGCATCCTGCGCCCGGGCGACAAGTTGCAGGTCGTCGTTCACGGGCAAGAAACGATGTCGGGCGAGTTCGAGATCCGGCCCGGCGGGGACATCGTGCTCCCCGTCGCGGGACGCTTTCACGCGAGCGGGCTCACTCCGGAAGCGCTCACTGCGGAAGTGATCAAGCGGCTCGAGGGGGTGCTCGCGAAACCGTACGTCACGATCGTGATTGCGGCGCGCCAGCCGCCGAGCGTGAGCGTGCTCGGTGAAGTGAGAACGCCCGGACGCTACGAGCTCAAGGACGGCGAAGGCGTGCTCGACGCCCTCGCGCGCGCGGGCGGGCTCACGCCCTTCGCAGACCCGGACGCCATCTTCGTCATCCGGCGTGGGACGAACCTGCCGCGCATTCGCTTCCGTTTCCGGGATCTCGCGGCGGGCCTGCATTCGAACGTCGGATTCCAGCTCGTCGACGGCGACGTCGTGGTCGTGGAGTAACTTTGCGTGCCAGGCGCGCTCCTGCCTCTGCTCGGCGGTCTCACGAGCCTCGTGGTTCCGGCCTCGGTGGCTCAAGTAGAAAACGCGGTATTCGCGCACGTCCGCGCGGAAGCGGGCTCCGCTCCGCGTTCGCCGGGCGCTGATCCGGAAGGTGCGCTCGCGCTGGAGCTCCAACCGGGAGCGGCGCTCCGCCTGACTCTGCCGCGCTCGCAGCTTCGGCTGGTCGCTTCGCCGCGCCTCTATTACCGCACGCCGAACCTCGCCGACGTGGATCGGCCGCTCTTCCTGGTTCAGGCCGATGCAGACTACACGTACGACTTCGATCCCCGGACGCGCCTCGCGAGCAAGCTCGACGTGAGCTACGGCGAAGTCGATTACACGAACGCTCCGGCGGCGCTCGGCACGCCGCTCGCCGGCGAGCTCGAGCAGGCGAGCCTCGAGGTGCTGAACGTGAACGTCGAGGGAACGCTCACGTTCCAGCTCAGGCCGCGGCACACGCTCTCGGTCGGCGCGCTGGCGCACCACACCGACGACGTCGGCGTCGAGGCGTCGAGCGCGTTTCCCACGACCACGACCGTCGGCGTCGAGCTCGCTTACGGGTACGCGCTGGACGAGCGGAGCACGCTCTCCTTCCCCGTGCAACCGCGATACTACTTCGTCGATCCGGGCTCGGACTGGTTCTCCACGGCCTTCAACGCCGCGTTCGTGCGCCAGCTCGATCTCAGGACCACCGTCGATGCCCGGGGCGGGCTCGTCCTCGTCGATACGCGCGACTCCGCGCTTTCGGTGTACCCGAGCGCGGCCGCCAGCATCGAGCGCGTCGTGCTCGAACGCCGGGGCACGCGCGTGACGAACCGAGCGGGCGTGGTGCTCGATGCGAACCTCGATCCGACGATCGGCGAGGTGCGCCCCGCGTTGGGGGTCGAGCTCTCGGCGCTGAGCTATTTCGGACCGCGCTGGTCGGCCGGGCTCTCGCTCTCCGCGTATACCAACACGACCACGCGCGAAGCCGCCGAGGAGGAGCCCACGACGGACGATACGACGCTCTCCTCGACCCTCTCCGCCGGCTATCGCGTGGGCATGGATGCCTGGCTCGACTTCGGAGCCCGCTTCTACCTGCGCGGCACGAACATCATCGAAGACGACTTCGACGTGGTCGAGCGCCAAATCTGGGGCTTCGTCACGTTCCGCATCGCCGTGGGCATCGGCGAGCTGCAGTCCGAGGCCGGTTGGGCGCTGTAACCCTTCCGCGGCTCCGGGCGTGGGCGCAACCTTTCCGCAGTCGTGACCGGCTCTCCGTCACCCTTCCGCGGCCGCGGGGATTTTCGCCGCCATCCTTCCGCGGCCGCGCTTGCTCTGCGCGCGGCTACTGTTGCGGCGCCGGCACGATGGCGAACGTTCGGCGGCGCCTTCGCTTGACGAACTGAGAGAGCTCGCGCGCCCCAGCGATCACCGCGCCGAGCATGAGGCCCAGCGCGACCCCGACGGCCGTCCGCTTGCGCAGCGCGCTTCGAATCGGCGCGCCGGACGACTCCGGGGGCAAGAGCACTTCGTAGCGCGCCATCGCAGACGTCCGCTCGAGGTCGAGCTGGAGCTGGCTCGTGCGGAGCTGCTCGAAGAGCTTCGCGTGCATGTCCTTGCTCGCGGCGTACGAACGCGTGAGCTGGGCGTACCGGGCTTCGACCTCGGGCATCTTGCCGACGATGCCATCCAACCGCGCGAGCTGCGCGTTCACCTGCCCGAGCTCGGCGCGGGTTCCGCGCACCAAGACGTCGAGCTCGCTCACCCGCGTGCGCAGAGCCACCAGCCCCGGGTTGGCGTTGCGCTCGAGCTCCGTGGCGCTCGAAGCACGCGCCTGGTCGGCGAGGCGCTCGAGCTCTCGTTCCTCGCTGACGAGTCGCACCACCTCCGGATGTTGCTCGCCGAGCCCCTTCGCCCGTGCCTCGCTGAGCTTGCGGCGCACTTCCACGATCGCGGCCTCGTACGGTTGCGAGCCCTGGAGTTTTTTCTCGAGCAGCGGCGCCTCTTCCCGCAGACGCTGCCGCGCGTGCTCGAGCTCGAGCTCCGCTCGCTGCAGCGCCGCGCTGAGCTCGGACCGGCGCGTGTAGAGCTGCTCGCGCGCCGTGAAGCTTTGCTGCGCATGCTCGGGCAAACCCTCGATGTGCTTGCTCTTGAACTCCTTGAGCTCCTGCTCCATCCGCCGAAGCTCTTCCTCGCGTTCCTTGACGCGCGCCGAGAGGAAGTCGACCTCGGCCTGGACCACGTGGATGGTCTTCTGGATCTCGGAGTCCAGGAAGTTCTTCACGTGTTGGTCGAGAAACCGCGTCGCGTAGTCGGGGCTCTCGTGGATGAACGTGCCGACGTACGTGGCCTGCGACACGCTCTCGAACTTGAGGCTCCTGAGCGCCGCATCGAGCTGCTCGCGCGTCTTCTGCTTCTCGCCGAGGGAAGCGAACGTCTTCTGGACGAGCCCGCGGCTCATGAAGTTCTGCTCGGCGGACGAATAGAACAGATCCGTATCCTCGCGCTCGTAGGGGCGCAGCGGATTCGCCGACGTTTTCGGCATCATCCGGATCTTGAACGTGGCCTCCGCCGGAGGCGGCATCACGAACACCGACAGCGTCGCCAGGAGACTGCAGAGCGCGGTGGCCGCGAGTAGCGGGATCCAGTTCCGCCGTACGACGCGCAAGAAGCGCAGCACCTTGTCGAGCTGCTCCTCGAACGACGGCGGGCGCGGCTCCGCCTCCGGAGCGACGCTCGCCTGGAGCAGCTGCGCGATGACGCGCGGATCGGCCACGCCGAGCGTCGTCGGCGCCAGCGCATTGATCCGCGGCAACTGCTGCGTGAGGTCGTGCGTCTCCCCGGGACGATTGGGCAAGTACGTGAGCACCGTGTCGGCGAGCCGGATCGTGTCGTGGGGCTCGAGCACGACGGGCTGGTGCGGCGACAGCCGCTGCTCGTTCAAGTACGTTCCGTTCGTGGCGCTGAGGTCGACGATCGAGTGTCGATCGCCGTTGCGCACGATCATCGCGTGCTTGCCGGAGATGGCCGGATCGTCGATGCGAATCTGCACGCCCGGTGCACGTCCAATCACGGTCTCTCGCCCGATGAGCTGGAAGAGACGACCAGCATTGCGCCCACTCACGACGGCGAGCGATGCGCTCGCCACGAGCTCGGCGCTGACGGGCGAGCCCTCGAGCTCGTCGGACTCATCGTCGGAGAGCGGGTCGCGCGAGTTCGACATCAGCGTTCCTCTGACAACCGAGGTTTCGGGTTTGGGGGAGATCCGGTCTCGCCTGGTTGGGAGGGGGACCCGGGGTCCCGAACCTGGAGAGACGGGGCGTTGAGGGTACTCGCGGTCGCGGCGGTCGTCCCGCTGCTCTTTGCAGAATTTCCGGCGGCCGCCGGTTCCGAAGGGATGCGGAACAGCCCGGCCACGAATCCCGGGAAAAACAGGGTGAGCAGGACGAGCACCAGGGCGAGCCCCGACGCCGTCCCGATGGCCCAGCGCAAACGGACCGGCGTGCTCTCGGGCAGCACGATCGTTCGGGAAAGATGCGCCACGTCCGCCTCGGGCGGATCGCTGTTTGGTAGGGAGGTCCGGCCGTTTGCGGCAGCCTGGGCTTCGGCAGCGCCTCCGGCGCCGTCGGCACGAGCCGTGCGCGATGCCTCGAGGAGAATGAGACGGCGGCGCGCCAGGCGATGCCCAACGGATGCGCGAACCCAAGCAGCCACGCTCGACGGAGGAGCGAGCAAGTTCTGCTCCAACGCCACCCGGCGGAGGTCGAGGAGCATTTCCTCGGCCGTGGCGTAACGGCGAGCCGGATCGCGTTCGAGCGCGCGGAGACACACCGCGTCCAGGCTGCTGGGCGGCCGCAGCCCGACCGTGCTCGGCGGTGGGATGGAGGCCGAGCACACCTTCTCCAGTGTCGCTTCGACCGTGTCTGCGGAAAATGGCGAAACGCCGGTCAGCGCCGAATAGAGCACGGCGCCCATGGCGAAGATATCGGCGCGCCGATCGACGGGCTCGCCGCGCACCTGCTCCGGCGCAACGTATGCCGGCTTTCCGCGAACCAGGGCGCCCGCGCCGCCGGCAGCCCGCGCGAAACGGGCCACGCCGAAGTCCGCGACGCGACAGACGCCGTCGATGCCAACCAGCAAGTTCTCCGGGGAGATGTCACAGTGTACGACCTGGAGCGGGACGCCGTCGTCGCCGACCAGCTCGTGCGCCGCCGAAAGCCCCGCGAGCGCATCGAGAACGATGCTCACGACCACGTCGGGCGGACGCTCGGCCGGGTGCGCCGCGAGCAGCTCGCGCAGGCTTCCGCCTTCGACGTAGTCCATCACCAAGTACGGCTGGGAATCCAACAGGCCGGCGTCGACGACGCTCACCACGTTGGGGTGATGCATGTGCCCGGCCAGCCGCGCCTCGTCGAGGAACTGCCCCGCGGCGTCCGGATCGTCCAGGAGATGACGCTGGAGGAGTTTCACCGCGAACAGCCGCCGGAA
>QGUH01000950.1 GCA_003242355.1 Pseudomonadota bacterium | reverse complement strand
CGGCCCGGGTTCCCCTTTGGAGCCCGGGCTCGACCGGGCGGCCCCGGCCCCGGGGCTCACTTGCGCGCGGGCGGCTTCTGCGACTGCTTGCCGGCTTTCTTGTCGCCCGCGTGCGAGTGGAACGTGCGCGTCGGCGCGAACTCGCCGAGCTTGTGCCCCACCATGTTCTCGGTGACGAACACGGGCACGAACTTCCGGCCGTTGTGCACCGCGAACGTGAGGCCGACGGCCTCGGGGATGATCGTGGAGCGACGCGACCAGGTCTTGATCGGCTTCTTGTCGCCCGAGCTCGTCGTCGCCTCGATCTTCTTGAGCAGATGGCCGTCGATGAACGGCCCTTTCTTGATACTGCGCGCCATATCAGCCCTTCGCCTTGCGATGCTTGACGATCATCGAATCCGTGCGCTTGTTGTTCCGCGTCTTCTTGCCCTTGGTGAGCAGGCCCCAGGGCGAGGTCGGGTGACGCCCGCCGCTCGTGCGGCCTTCACCACCACCCATCGGGTGATCCACGGGGTTCATGCTCACGCCGCGGTTGTGCGGACGGCGCCCCAGCCACCGGCTCCGGCCCGCCTTGCCGAGGCTGATGTTCTGGTGCTCGAGGTTGGAGACCTGACCGATGCTCGCGCGGCAAGCGATGTGCACGCGACGCACCTCGCCGCTCGGGAGCTTGACCAGCGCATAATCGCCGTCCTTGGCCATGAGCTGGGCCGCGGCGCCCGCGGCTCGCACGAGCTGCCCGCCCTTGCCCTTCTTGGTCTCGATGTTGTGGATCATCGTGCCGGCCGGGATCTCGCCGAGGGGCAGCGAGTTGCCCGGTCGGATGTCGGCGAAACGGCTCGAAATCACCGTGTCGCCCTGCTTGAGACCATCGGGCGCGAGGATGTAGCGCTTCTCGCCGTCCGCGTAATGCAGGAGCGCGATGCGCGCGGTGCGGTTCGGATCGTACTCGATGTGCGCGACCTTCGCCGGCACGCCGATCTTGTTCCGGCGAAAATCGATGATCCGGTACTTGCGCTTGTGTCCGCCGCCCCGGAAACGGACCGTGATCCGACCGTAGTGGTTGCGGCCACCGGTCGAGGGCTTGGCCTCGATCAGGCTCGGCTCCGGAGTCCGCCGCGTGAGCTCGGAAAAATCGTGAACGTTGTAGAAACGCCGCCCCGCGGAGGTGGGTTTGAATGCGCGGATACCCATCGCTTACTCCTTCGATTCGTCGAAGAACTGAATGTCGTCCCCGGGCCGCAACGTCACGATCGCCTTCTTCCAGTTCCGGCGCTTGGCGAGGCCCCGCCCCATGCGCTTCATCTTGCCGCGCTGGATGAGGGTGTTGACGTCCGTGACCTTGACCGAGAACAACGTCTCGACGGCGTCGCGGATCTCGACCTTGTTCGCCTCGCGACTCACCTCGAACACGACCTTGTTCTGCTCGCGCAGGCGGGACGCCTTCTCGGTGAGGGCGATGGGACGCTTGATGATGTCGTGGGGCTTCATGACTGACGCTCCAAGCAGCGCGCCTCGAGAGCCTTGGCGGCCGCCTTGGACAAGACGAGGTGGTCGTGGCGCAACAGGTCGTACACGTTCACGCCTTCCGGCGGAAGGTACAGGTTGTCGCGCATGTTGCGGATGGACAGCCTGAGCTGCTCGTTACCCCGGTCGTCGACGACCAGCGTCTTCTTGCCGGAGTTCAGCGTCTCGAGGACGCCGGCGAGCTTCTTGGTCTTGATCTCGCCGAGGTCGATGTTCTCGACCACCGTGAGCCGCCCCTCTTTGAGGATCATGCTCAGAGCGGAGCGGAGCGCCCCGATGCGCACGCGCCGGGGCGGGCGGTACGAGAAGTCCTGCGGCTTCGGCGGATGGGCCCGCCCGCCGCCGACGAAGATCGGGGAGCGGATCGAGCCGTGGCGGGCCCGACCCGTGCCCTTCTGCTTGTAGATCTTCTTGCTCGAGCCGGAGACCGCAGCGCGCTCCTTGCCCGCGTGCGTGCCGGCACGGCGAGAGGCGAGCTGAGCCGTGACGACCTCGTGGAGGAGGTGCTCGCGAACCTCGGCCGCGAACACTTCGTCACTGAGCTCAAGCTCGCCCACCTTTTCGCGCTTCAAGTTGAAGACGTCGACCTTTGCCATCCGGAACCTCGTCAGCTCTTGATCTCGACGTCGACACCGGCGGAAAGGTCCAACTTCATCAGCGCATCGAGCGTCTGAGGCGTCGGCTCCAAGATGTCGATGAGACGCTTGTGGGTACGCACCTCGAACTGCTCCCGCGACTTCTTGTCGACGTGCGGGCCGCGCAACACGGTGTAGCGGCGAATCCCGGTGGGGAGCGGGATCGGACCGGCCACACGCGCACCGGTGCGGCGAGCCGTCTCTACGATGTCCGTCGTCGATTTGTCGAGGAGTTGGTGATCGAACGCCTTC
>QGUH01000949.1 GCA_003242355.1 Pseudomonadota bacterium | reverse complement strand
CCTTTCATCGAGGCGCTGCCCACGACGGCTGCGAATTCGGTGGCTCGAGACGGTGCGACCGCGCTCGGCGCGAAGCTGCTTTCGGCGAAGGGTGTGATGGCCGTCCTGGGGCTCGGCGTTGCCGGCGTGCTCTCGGCGGGCGCCGCGTGGCTCGGATCTGCCGACGATGGCGCACCGCGCGCCCCCTCACCGCAAGTCCTCGCCCTGTCCGAGCACGCTGCCGCGCCACAGGCGGAGTCCGAGGAGCCCCCTCGCGTCGAGGCGGTGCCCGTTCCGCCGCCGAGCGAGCCCGCACCGCACGCGCGCAAGGCGCTGGCTCCCAAGCCCGACAGTCTTCCCCTCGAGCTCGAAGCCATCGAGGGCGCGCGCGCCGCGCTGACGCGTGGCGATGCGAGCCGCGCGCTGAAGCTGCTCGATCAGTACGCCGCGCGCTTCCCGAAGCCGCGCCTCGGCGCCGAGGCGACGTTGCTGCGCATCGAAGCGCTCGTCGCGCGCGGCGACCGCGCGACCGCCACGCGCTTGGGCAAGGCGTTCCTGGAGCGGGAGCCGCGGAGCCCCTACGCTCGACGCGTGCGCTCCTTGATCGGCGAGAGCACGCCGTGACGCGGATGCGGTCGTGAAGCGCACGCTTCCGAAAGCGGTCTTCTGGATCGGGCTCGCCGGGGGAGCGCTCGGGTGCCGTGAGGAGTTGCCGCTCGGTGCCTGGGATTTGACGGGGTTTCCGGCGAGCGGCGGAGAAGCAGGGGCGCCCCACGACGAGGGTGACGGAGGGAGGAGCGGCGGCGCGTCCGGAGCGGGCGGCGGAAGCGTCGCCGAGCCCGGGCTGCCGGGATGTCTCGAGCCGGGCGAGCCGAGCGCGCAGAGTCGCGTCGAGGAGCGCGTGGTGGGCGCGACCGAGATGGCGACCGATTGGACGTGGCCCTCGCCCGTCCCGTCGATGGAGTGGGAGCTGATGATCGAGCGGGAGATCGAGCGCGCGTCGCGCGACGTTCCCGAGGCCGGCTATTACTGGACCTATCAGTTCTCGTTCGAAGGAGGCGTCGCGGGCTATTTCGGGATTCAGGCGGAAGGCGGCTACCAGGAGATTCCTCCGACCTCCGAGGTCTTCTTCACGAAGATGGCCGTCTTCTGGCTTTCGGGGCCGCCGCTCGACGCCGAGCTCGGCGACATCGCCTACCCGGACGCGCGCGTCGCCCCGATAACGGCCGGTGGGGTGAGCTATCTCACCATCCATGCGCGGTTCGACTGGCGGGCGTGCCACGTGTACCGGTTTCGCGTCGCTCCCGAATCGACGGTTTCGGACGGCGTGTGGTACGGCGCCTGGATCTACGATCTCACCGACGACGTCGAGACCTTCCTCGGTCGGATGCTCTTGCCCGCCGATACGGGGCTCTTCGCTCCGGCCAGCTACTCACGCACGCAGCCCATCAATCGATGGGAGCCGATGGCGTGTGGGCAACGGCAGCCGGGCTCGGCGATTTTCGGAACGCCGCGCTCGGTGGAGGAGGGGATCACGCCGATGCTGCACACCAATCGCTTCGTTGCGCCGTTCCGATGCACGGTGTCTCAGTTCACCGAGTTCCCGGGCGGGGTTCGGCACGAGCTCGGGCTGTTTCCGCCGTGAGCGGGGCGCGGCGCGCGTTCAGAGGCTCGCCCCGAGGCGCAGCGCGCTCACGGCGGTGATTGCCGGCACGTCGTGAATCGCGGTGCTCGGATTCAGAAAGACGAAGCGATAGCGGCTGAGGGGAAACGAGACGCCGCCTTCCAGGGCGAGGAACCACGTCTCGGAGAGCGCGACCTCGAGCTTGAGCAGGGCTTGCCCCGCGGCCCAGAACCGGAGCCGCTGCGACGGATTGGGGATTTCCGAGCCGGACGCAGAAACGACACCGGATTCGAATGCGAGGCACGGCGCGAGGCGGAGGTCGTGGATGGCGAGCGCGCCGTTGCAGAGCAGCGGTCGGACGAGAAAAAAATGGAACGTCGCTCGCGCGCTGCGGATGGGCTCCGAGCGCGCATACGCGTGAGCCAGCTCGAGCGCGATCTCGTCGAACGGGAGCGCTCGCCGCTTCACGAAGGAAAGCAAGGCGGCGGCGCCCGCGGCGGGCTCGGGGGTGGGACCGAAGGCCGCGCGTGCGCCCAAGGCGAGGCGAGACGTCCAGGGGCGCACCGGCTCCGCGCGCGGGGGCGGCCCCCAGGCCTCGTCGAATGGCGTCTCGTCGTCCGTGGCGTCGTCCTCCGATGGCTCGTCCACTTCCGCAGGTTCGTCTGCCTCACGCGGGTACGGCTCCGTCGAGTCGGGCTCGGGCGCGCGCTTGCGCGGCGATTCCCGGGGTTTTCGCGGCGGGGTCTCGGGGGGGGGGGGGGCCTTTGTCCCTTTTAACATTCTCGAGCCCACCAAAACGGTACAAAATCC